>JAABTR010000257.1 GCA_011389755.1 Deltaproteobacteria bacterium
AAGCTCATCCGCGGAGGGTGGCAAGAGCCCACCGTGTACACCTTGAGCTACGAGACCGTCTTGAACGAGGGCGACCGCATCCTCCTGCGCCCGGGCGATCGGGTGGTGGTGCAGCCGACCATGCTGACCACGGCCAGCCGCTACATGCAACAGATCCTTCCGTTTTTGGTGGGAGCGGACGCCGGGACACGCGTCTACGACCGGATGACCAACAGATGACCATGCCCTACGAACCGCGCCACCGGCTGCCCGCCCTGCCCGGAGATGAAGAGCAGGACTCTTTGTCCCTGGCCGAGTACCTGACCATCCTGCTCGATGAGTGGAAGACGCTGCTCTTCCCAGTCATCCTCGCGATTTTTTTATGCGTGGGCTTTTTACTCACCCGGGTCCCCACCTATCGAGCAGGGGGCGTGGCGCAGGTCTCCATGAACGACTCGAGCGGCGCCGCCGCTTTTTTGGAGTTTGTCGATATCGGCACCCCCTCGCCGGTGGAGACCGAGGTGGAGATCCTCTCGAGCAGCCGCATCATCGGCGCCGCGATAAAAAAAATGAACCTGAACATCGTCCGGGAAACGCGCTCCTTCAGCTTCGACCTGGACGTCACCCTGCGCGGCAAGTCACCGACCAGGCCGGAGCTCGTCGGCCTTCGCCGAGCGCTTCGCGACGTGGAGGTGGCCGACTCTTTGGATGCTGCGGTGCCCCTCATCTTGAGCCGCCGCTCAGACGGGAAGGTCGAGATCGCCGAGCGGGGCACGAAGAGCTCTTCGGTTGTCCTGGAGGCCGGTCAGCGCTACGACCGCGGCGGGGTGGCCTTCGACCTCCCCGAGAGATTGAGCGATCTGCCGCGCCGGCCCATCGAGTTCGATGCTTTGCCCCTGGACATGGCGGTGTTCGAGCTGTCCAAGAAGCTGTCGGTGAGCAAGATCGGCCGCGGCCGGCAGGACACCAACCTGGTCCGCGTCTCCTTCGAGCACCAAGACCGGGAAATCTCCAAAGAGTTCATCAACACCATCATGGGGTCTTACCTCGCGTTCGCCCTCGAGTGGCAGTCGATTCGAGCCGATCGCACCGCCTCCTTCATCGATGCACAGATCGACGATCTGAGACAGAGCCTCGAGACGTCTGAGCACGCGCTGCAGGAGTTCGTCGAGAAAAACGGCGCCATCCTGCTCCCCGAGCAGGCCCGGGAGCTCATCCGCAGCGGCGCCGAGCTGGAGCTCGAGCAGCGCAAGACCCGCATCCAAGAAGATCTGATGACCGTGGTCTCCACATCGCTGCGCCGCTCCATTCGCCAGGGAAAAAGCGCCCACCTGACCGGCGATTTCCTCATAGATGATCCGCTGCTCACGACCGCCGTGGGCAAGCTCTCCGAGCTCGAGATGGAGCGGGAGATCCTC
Source organism: Deltaproteobacteria bacterium (assembly GCA_011389755.1). Classification (GTDB taxonomy): domain Bacteria; phylum Myxococcota_A; class Polyangia; order JAAYKL01; family JAAYKL01; genus JAABTR01. Next base: position 1,398 of record JAABTR010000257.1, read on the forward strand.
TTGGCCGACGTGACCGACTCCCACCCTCAGATCGAAAAGATCGATCGGGAGATCGAGCGGATCCGCGCGCAGATAGACGATCTGATAGCGGCCGCCAAGCGGCGCATCCGCAAACGCGACGAGGCCATCGACAGGGCCCTGGGCAGCATGCAAGAAGAGCTGGCCTCGTTCCCCGACAAAGAGCGCCAGCTCGCCGGCCTGCAGAGGCGGGTGGAGGTCGGGCAGCAGCTCCACACGTTCTTGCTCAAGAAGCTCGAGGAGTCCCGCATCGCCAAGGCCGCCACCACCACCGACAAGCGGATCATCGACCACGCCACCACCCCGTTTCGCCCCGAGACACCCCAGCGGGGGACCACGGCGCTGCTGTTCACGTTCCTCGGCCTGCTCGTGGGGGTCGCGGCTGTCTTCCTCCGGCGCACCTTGGATCCGCGCATCCGGGATGAAGAGGAGGTCAAGGGGCAGGTGGAGTTCGCGACCTACGGCGCCATCCCCGACCTCAAGCTGCTGGGCCTCGCCAAAGCCGAAGACCGCTCCCTCGACGGCATCTGGGCCTCGGCCAAAGGTCCTTCAGCCGAAGCTTTCCGCACCTTGAGGACGAACGTGGAGTTCGCCCAGGTGGGCGACGACCCCATCAAGGTCCTGCAGATCACCTCCTCGGAGGCGTCCGAGGGCAAGTCCACAGTGCTGGCCAACCTCGGCGTCGCCCTTTCCAAAGCCGGCCACAAGACCCTGCTCGTCGATCTGGACCTGCGCCGGCCCACCCAGCACCGCATCTGGTCCCTGCCGCGATCGCCGGGCATCTCCGATCACCTGGTGGGGCAAGCCGCGCTGACCCCGCACAACGTCGAGCGCTACGGTATCGACGTCATCACGGCGGGCAATGAGCCGCCCGAGTCCCAGCGGCTCCTGGCCTCCCAGCGTCTCGGGGCGCTCGTCGAGGACTGGCGCGAGCACTACGACTACATCTTGCTGGACACCCCGCCCTTGCTCGTGACCGACTCCCTAGTCATCTCCCGCAACAGCGATCTCGTTTTGTTCGTGGTCCGCCCCCGGGTCTGTCGCAGGACCCACCTGCGCCTCGCCCAGAGCACCGCCTCGAAGATGAACGTCGCCAGGGGCCTCGTGATAAACGGGGTCGCCACCCGCCGAGGCGGGTACTACCACTACTATCGAGGCTCGTACTACGGGTCCAAGTCCACCGATACTCAAGAAAACTGAGTTTCTTTCGGGGCCGACGTGACTTTTCAGGGACGATCCGCGAGCCGGGCAAAGAGCCGCTTGTCGCCCCGGTGGGCCAGCTCGCTGTCCGACATCTTCGCTTTGTGGATATCCGTCCCGAGGACGTCCGCCCAGCCGCGGATATAAAGCTTCCGGGCCAGCTCCCCGCGCCGGCTCGTCTTGGGCAGATGAAAAGAGGGGTGGTTGACCTGGAAGCGGGCTCCGAGGCGCCTCAGATGGCCGAGCCTCTCGAACTTGGCGTCCTTCTGGGCGAACCGGTAACGCTCCACGTGGGCGAGCAGCGGCGTGTAACCGGAGACCCGCAGGCGGAACACGATCTCCTCGAGGGCACGCGGCTCTTGCTCCAGGGGCGTCTCGAACAACACATATCTCTCGTCGCCCCAAAAAAGGACGTCGCCCTTTTTTATCCGCTCGAGGAAGGCCTGCTCGGCGTAGTACTCCGCGGCCGGCAGAATCTCCAGGGGAATGCCTCGGGCGCGAAACTCGCCTTGGAGCGCTGCGGCGGCTTCGCGTATTTTCTCACTGGGCGTGGGATAAACATCGGACATCACGTGGGGCGTCGCCACCACCCGCCGCACCCCCATGGCGGTCAACAGGTGCGCAATGGCCAGCGACGTCTCCAGGCACGACGCCCCGTCGTCCAGCCCGGGGAGTATGTGACAATGAGCGTCCGTCTCGGACATCTGGGGCGGGTCGATCATCCCTGACCGCCTCACGAGCAATGAAAACATCTCATCCACCTCGGCTTCACGCCATTTTCTTAAGTCATTCTCACAGGCGACGGTTTGTTATTTTGCGCCGGGCGCTGGCAAGGTGCTATCCGTCGCCATTTTTAAAGCTTGCCGCTCCATACCCCGAAACACAACCCATTTCATTCGAGCACCTGGCGCCGCGAACCCATCGAACGCGCCGATGCGCCTTGCAAACGCGGGCCACAACTAAATCCACGACCGATAAAGGTTGACCTCACCTTGCACAGCGATAGAAGGTGTTGGTTAATCGTATGCTCCAGTACGCCAAATAACACGAACGGTAGCAAAAGAAGATGAAGGAAATTCTGAAGAAGACACAAAGGGACATCCCGAGCTACGCAGCGACCGGAGCGAGCGCGGGCCTTCTGGCCGGTCTCGCGGTGGGGCTGCTCGACGCCTCTCGGCTCTGGATGATCTCGGGGAGCGTCGACTGGACCCTGCCCGGATACGGCGCCTTGGTCTACGGCCTCTTCCTCGCCGTGGTCGGCGCCGCGGGCGGTGCGACCCTGGCAATCCTCGAACGGCTCATAAAAAAACCGGCATCTCCCCGGATACGCGTCGGGACGTTCATCGGTCTGATCCTGTTTTATTTCCCCAGCGTGGCCATCGGTTTCTTCTACGTTCAAAGAGACCTTCTGGGCGAGAAAGAGGGCCTGTTCTCGCCCTCTCTGCTGGGCGCTGTCGGCGGCTGGGCCGTGGGGCTGGCTCTTTTGTGCGCGACGCTTGGGTGGATCCTGCGCAGAGCGCTGCGCGATCGCGACAAGGCAACGCACCCCCTCGTCGGTGCCGCGCTCTACGCGGCGGCAACCGCGATTTTGGCGGCTCTGTGGGCGGCCGCTCCCGCGCCCGGCGCAAACGCCCGGCCCGTGGGCGAGCTGACACAACAAGACGCAGGCCGCCCCAACATCATCCTCGTCATGAACGACACCATGCGCGCAGACTACGCCGGCATCTACGGCAACGAACAAAACCTCACGCCCCACCTGGACGCCCTGGCGGGCGATGGTCTCACCTATGACAACGCGTTCGCCAATTCGTCTTGGACGCGGCCGTCGGTAGCCACCATCCTCACGGGGCGCTACGCCTCTTCCCACACGGCTATGCTCAAAGGCTCGGTGCTCCCCGACGAGATCACCACCTTGGCCGAGGCGCTCGAAAAGGGCGGCTACGAGAACGTCGCCCGCGTCACCAACTACAACTTGACGCCGTTTTTCAACTTCGATCAGGGCTTCCACGATTACGTGTACCTGACCCCGACCCTGCCGCTGGGCGCCACCGACGAACAATCCAAGCTGATCTTCATAGAGGTCTACAAAAAGGTGGCAGCCAAGCTCCGGGGCAACAAGGAGGTCCCCGAGGACTACTACGTCATCGGCGAAGTGGTCTCAAAAAATGCGCTCGAGCGAATCGACCGCCGGGACGAGAAGCGCCCGTTCTTCATGTTCCTCGCGTACATGGACGTGCACGACCCGTACTTTCGTCACCCCTTTGACGGCTACGGAATATCCCACCGGGCAAACCCCAACCCCGACGACTCTATGATCGAGGAGATGAAGGAGCTCTACGCCGGCGAGGTGGCTTATTGGGATGAGCAGCTCGGCGCGCTCCTTAGCGGCCTCAAGCAACGGGATCTGTACGACGAGACGCTCATCGTCGTGGTCTCGGATCACGGCGAGGAGTTCGGCGAACACGGCGGCTTCTGGCACGGGACGACGCTGTACGACGAACAGCTTCACGTCGTGTTCGTGGTCAAGCCCCCGACGAGCTTCGGCATGGGCGGTGGGGTGCACCTGACCGACTGGGTCGGGCTCGTCGACGTGGCTCCGATGATCCTGGACACCGCGGGTCTGCCCATCCCCGAGGAGATGCAAGGCTCGGCCAAGCCCGCCTCCGCTCGAACGCCGATCTTCGCAGAGGAGGACCACCAGGGCAACGTCCTGTCTTCGGTCCGCATGATGAAAGACGGCGCTGCGCTCAAGATCATAGAAGCCAACGAGGGTAACCCCCGGGGCGTCGACCCCCTCGAGCTCTACGACGTGGGAGCCGACCCGGGCGAACAGCGCGATCTCACAGGGAAGGCCGAGGAAAAAACGGCGCAGATGCTCGAGGCGCTCAAAAAGCATCGGGCCATGGCCCTCGAGGGCCGGGCTCAGGCCCACACGGGCGAGCTCAACGATGCCATGAAGAAGAAGCTCGACCAGCTCGGCTACATGGAAGACGAAAAGGGAAAAGAAAACGAGACAAAGGACTGAGCGCCCTCTTTCGCCCCTTTTCGAGACCGCGCCCCCAAACCACCGGGAACATATCGGTAGACACCCATCTCAAAAGAGGAGAAAATCGTCCGATAAATAAATACGCCGGAGTCAGCTCATGGACGCCATAGACAAGAATATCCTAGAGTCCCTGCAGAGACACGGGCGCATGACGAACGTCGAGCTGGCGAGGATGAACGAGCTCGCTGCGTCGTCCATGCTCGAGAGGGTCCGCCGGCTCGAAGAGCGCGGGGTCATCAAGAAATACCAAGCCGTGCTCGATCCCGCGACCCTGGGATACAAAGTCCAGGCGATGGTGATGATCAGCCTCGATCGCCATCAAGCCGGCCCCATCGACAAGTTCGAGGATCGCATCCGCGCCATCCCCGAGGTCAAGTCGTGCTGGCACCTGACCGGCCGCTACGACTACCTGGTTCACGTGGTGGTGCGCGACATCGATCACCTGGGCAAACTGGTCAAGGACGCGCTGGCAGGGATCGCCGGGGTCGAAAAACAAGAGACTTTTTTGACCTTATCGACCATCAAATCGGACGAAGGCTACTCCCTCGAATACCTACCGAAGGACTAGACACGGCTTCGTTAGACGCGAAACGGCGTCTTCTCCGGAGCACAAGGCTGTGTTAATGTCCGGGGCAACTTGCGCCAGATATCAACACGAACCCAATCAAGGACGACTCATATGGAAATTGTGATTTTTTCAAAGCAAGCACAGCCCTTTTGGGCCGTGGACTCCCGAGCAGGCGACATCGGCTCCTTGGCCGAATCCCTCGCCAAACTCGGAGCGGCGGTGCACCTCATCACGCCGGTCCCGCCGCAGTGCGAATTATCGGACCCGTCGCTCGCACGCCGGCTCGCGCCGATCCGCGTCGAAGACGCCGAGATCGCTCAATGGTTCCAGTTCGAAAAGACCGGTCCCCACGGACTCTTCGTCCACCTGCTCCAGCCCAAGCAGAGCGGGTCGCCTCAAGAGACAGAGACCCTCGCCCGGGACGGCGCCCGCGCCGCGAGCGCCTTGGTGGCGTCGATGGAGCAGCGCCCGGATTGGATAGTGTCGTTCGACGAGGACAACGAGCTGGCCGAGCTTCTCTCGACGAAGAGCGAGGGCCGGACTCCATCTTTCCTCATCGTGACGGAGCGATTCGGCGCCAACGACGGCCTCGCCAGGAGCGTGGAGCTTTCTGACGCCATCGCGGCGTGCGGCTCCTTTGCCTACCAGCTCGCCTCAATGGATGCGGTCCCAGATCTCCCCAGTCGCCTGGAAGACGGCTCCCTCGTCATCGAACGAACCCCTCGTTTGTCTACCGAATTGAGCGCCCCGACTTCTCGATCCTCGGCCAAGGCGTCCTTACAGCTGCGCTTGGGGCTACCCGTTTCCCGGGACGTGCCGGTGTTGCTCGTCGACGAAGAGGTGCTCACGCGTCGCGCTCAGCTCATGCGGCAGCTCCTGGTCATGAACGTGCAAATCGTCGCGACTCGCAGGCCGGACAAGGCCGACATCGACATCAAACAATTCGAGGATCGCTTCGCCGTCAGCGACGGCCCGGCGGACGAGCTGCTATGCGGCGTGGACGGCTGCCTCGTGTGGCAAGATCCGAGCCTCGTATCACTGGCCCTCCACTTGGGCGCCATCCCAATCGCGACCCCTCGCGCCGGTCTCGACCTCGTGGACATCGAGCCCAACCTCTTGAGCGGCTCGGGCTTTGTGAGCTTCGACGACTCGGCCGCAGGCCTCAAAATCGCCGTCGAGCGCTTCGTCGCGGCCAAGGCGCGCGCCTCCGCATTCGACAACCTCGTCAAACGTCTGCCCGCCTACAGCTTCTCATGGACCGACATCGCCACCCACTGCATGCAGATGATGGGCTCACCGGCGCAGGTAGACTGAGTCTCTTCTCACGCACCGAAAAGTTCAGAATCCCTTTTTAAAGAATCCTCGGCGCGCTCAAACGCGGATCAAAAAAACGGCTCTTACTCGATGAGCTCGACGTACTCGAAATCGCCGGGTTCGGCGCCTTCGACGAGCTGTTCGGACGGCGCCGGGCTGAGCTTCTCCGCTGCGATGATGAGGGCATCGCGGGCGACAACACGGTGGCGCGAGCCGACGCGGGACAGGAGGCTTACGACGTTGCGAGCGACGTCTTCGAGGCGATCGACGGCCACTGAATTTTTGACGCTCTTGCCGACGAACTGCTGCTCGTCGATGGTCACGGTCTCCAGGTACTGGGGATCGTCGAGGTAGACCCGATTGCGCTCGGGGCAGTCCTCAAACGCCTGCCGCAGCTGGGGCGTCACTTCGAAACCGACGAATATCAGTTGTTCAGCGGCCATAAAATCTCCGATTACCAAGCCAAGGAGCTGGCTCGCCTCAGGCGCGGAACCAGTTGACTCTCGCGCTCGAAACGATCGCAATCGAGACAAGAGAAGGAGCGCCAGCGCTTGGTCGAGGCTTCGTTGAGGCATTTGTCATAGTGCCGGCAGTCATCACGGCGATGCAGCGCGATTTCGCGGATATCGAGGGTCTCGTCCAACTTTCTCATGGCCATACCTTTCACTACCTTGTTGCCCCCTCCATTGAACCAAAACGGAGGCCATTATATGTAGGCGCCAGGGAATATCAATGTTAAATCGTGTGACGACTAATTTGTTTTGACGGTTCCTACAAGCTCAGCGGGGGTGACACCTCGCTCGAGGCAGTATTTTTCGAAATCACTGAGAATCTCGAGGGACGTGCGGGGATTCGTGTAGTTGGCTGTACCGATCTGGACCGCGGTGGCCCCCGCCATCATGAACTCGAGCACGTCTCGCAAGCAGGAGATGCCTCCGATGCCGATAAGCGGCACGTCGACGGCCTTGTGCACCTCATACACCAACCGGACCGCCAGCGGACGGATCGCGGGGCCGGACATGCCTCCCATGACCGACCCGAGCCTTGGCCTGCGCGTCTCCACGTCGATGCTCATGCCGCGGATGGTGTTGATGAGCGACAGAGCGTCGGCGCCGGCCTCTCGGGCGGCTTTTGCGACCTCTGCGATATTCACGGCTTCTGGAGAGAGCTTGACGATGACCGGCAGACCGGTCCGCTCTCGCACGGCCCGGGTCACCGCGGCCGCGGGCTCGGGCCTGACGCCGAAATGGATGCCGCCCGCTTTGACGTTGGGGCAGGAGATGTTCACCTCCAGCGCGGCGATCCCCTCTTGAGAGTCGAACCGCTCGGCGAGCTCAGCGAACTCGTCGGCGCTCGTGCCGTAAAGATTCACCACGACCGTGGCCCCCAGCTCCCGCAGGCGCGGCAAGGTGGTCTGCACAAAAGCGTCGTAGCCGATGTTGGCCAAGCCGATGGCGTTTATCATGCCCGCCGGAGTCTCACAGATGCGCGGCGGAGGGTTCCCCGCCCGCGGCTCGAGCGAGATGCCCTTGACGCTGATGGCGCCGATGGCCGAAATATCCATGACATCGGCGTACTCGACTCCGTAGCCAAAGGTCCCCGAGGCCACCATGATGGGATTTTTCAACTCGAGGGGGCCCAACCGAACTGCCATTTTATCACTCAAAGCGTCACCCTTTTTTAAGATTTGTAGATCTCGCGCGACTCAAAAACAGGGCCGTCGCTACACACGTAACGATAGCGCCCGTCGGCCGCCAGCACCGCACAGCCTTTGCAGGTCCCCTTTCCACACGCCATGGGAGACTCCAAGGCGATCTGGCACTCCACCTGCCTGTCCACACAGGCCCGAGCCACCGCTTCGAGCATAGCCTCGGGGCCGCACGAATAAACGATCCGCGCGACCGAGGTGTCATCGAGGATCTCTGCCAGCGGCTCCGTGACGAGGCCCCGGCGCCCCGCGCTGCCGTCTTCCGTGGTCACCACCAGGTCGGCGAACTCTTCGATCTCCTCGGCCAAGGGGGTCTCGCGATTGTTCCGGGCACCGTAGAGCACGGTGGCTCGGCCACCTGTTTCGCGAATCTTCTTTGCCAAAAAATAAAGCGGCGCGATCCCGACCCCGCCGGCGACGAGCACCGGATTCTGGTCGGACGCAGGCAGCGCAAAACCGTGGCCGCTCGGCCCGAGGACCCACAGCGGGTCATCCGGCTTCAGCTCGGCGAGCCGCCTGGTCCCGACGCCGACCACCCGCACGAGGATCGCCTCCTCCTCACCGCTCTCCACCAGGGAAAACGCGCGCCCCAAGATGGGATCGTTGCCCCAGTCTCCTCGAACCATGACGAACTGCCCCGGGTTCCCGGCCAGCTGCCTGTCGCCTCGGAACCATATCAGGGCGTACCCCTGCTCGGGATAGCGGACCTGTGTGACGCGTGCCATGAAGTATTCCATGGCGGAAATGTATGAGAACTGCGGGCTGTTGGCAATACAGGCCGTGGCTCGAGCGCGCGTCGTCTCAAAAAAACGAACGATCGGTTTGGGCAGACAGGCCGAACAGGCTGACGCCATGAGCCCGACACAGGGCGCCGACCCGGCTCGGCTCCAGAATCATGACCCCGGCCGCCTCGACCCCGATGACCCGCACCTCGCGCCGAGCGGCGGTGGCGATGGTCCGCGGGCCTATCGTGGGCCGGTCGAAGCGCAGATCCTGACCGGGCTTGACGACCTTCGCCAAAGCCGCGCCCGGGCCCGGGGAACGCGCCATGAGGGCGTCCGTGCCCATGCGCCCTTCCCGCGCCACCACGGCGCCGCGGTGCGCCAGCGCGCACTGGCCTCGATCCTCCTCGCCCGCCTCCCACGCGGCCCGCGCCGCCACGATGAGATCAGCGCGCGCTGCGTCGTCCAAAACCGGGCCTGCCAAGAGCCCCTCACCGGCGAGCAGATCGCGGATGAAAGGCGTGGGATCCTCGATCCGAACGCCGAGTCGCCCCATCTCATCGGCAAAGCACCGCAAAAGCCTGTCGTCTCCGGGGCGCAAAGCGCCTTGCCATGCCGCCCGAAGCGCCCTTGCAAAGCTGCGATCGGGCCGGGACGACAGCGCCGCCTTCATCGACACGCCGATCCCGCCGGCAAAAAAAGCCCGGTCGACTCCTTCTGCGCGCAGCACCTCGGCCGCGCGGCGCATCGCCCCCAGCGGTGCTTCGACGACGCAGCCCGGCGCAAAGCGGACCGAGGGCTCGGCCTGCCCGGCGATCCGCATCACCAAGACATCCTGCCCCGAACCAACAATCCTGTGAGACAAAATGACCGGATAATCGCCCCTGCCGGCGATAACCCCCCAGCGGGTCGCCTCGGGCGGCGTCACCGGGTGAGCCCGCGGCGGGGGCGCTCCAAAAACTGCATCAACCTGAGCGTCTCCGGGCTCACGGCGCCGGCGTCGAAGCCTCGCAGGATCTCCGGAAGGGGCCGGCCCCTTTTTCGGAGCTCGCGGACCAGGCTCTTTATCTCAGACCGCGCCTTCTCCGAGAAACCGCGACGCCTCAGCCCGACCCGGTTGACGCAACTGAGCCGCGCTCTGTCTCCGGCCACGAGGCAAAAAGGTGCCACGTCCCGCTCGATCATGGCGCCCGCGGCGAGCATGGCGCCTTCACCGATCTCCAAGAAGGCCCCCACGGCCACGCGCCCCCCGAAAACCGCGTGGTCGCCGACCGTGACATGGCCGGCGAGGGTGGATTGGTTCGCCATGACGATGCGATGGCCCAACCTGCAGTCGTGGGCCACGTGGCAATAAGCCATGAACAGGTTGTCGTCGCCGATCGCGGTGCACCCCCCCCCGTGCTCGGTCCCGCGGTTCACCGTTACGTGCTCGCGAAAATCGTTTCGATCACCGATGACCAGCCGCGTCGGCTCATCATTGTAGCGCAGGTCCTGCGGCGGGCCGCCGAGGACCGCGAAGGGGCGCACGAGGTTCTCCCGTCCCAAGGTGGTCGGGCCTTCGATCACGGCGTGGGAAGAGACGCGGCACCTTGGCCCGAGCTCCACGCCCTCTCCTATCACCGCATAAGGACCCACGACGCACCCGGGGCCCACTATCGCGCCGGAGGCAACCGACGCCGAAGGATCTATCTCGGCGCGATCGGCGTCGTACCCTCGAGGCATCCTCGTCTCCCCGGTTCGTTCTGTCTCCAGTCCCATGATGCCTCCTGACCATCTCTCTTCCGGCGCCTTCACGCCTTTGAGCTCGCCCCCCCGCGCGTCGCGCGCAGCAGCGATGCCATGGCCCTGCGCCAGATGCGATGCTCCCAGGCGGGGTACCCTGCGACGGTCGCGCCGGCGGTCACGTTCGAGGTCACGCCGCTTTTCCCGGCGATCCGCGCTCTGGCCCCAATGACGAGGTGATCTCCGATGCCCGCTTGCCCGCCTACGAGCACACCGTCCTCGATGACCGTGGAGCCGGCCACGCCCACCTGGCCGGCGATGAGCACGCCCCGGCCGATGCGGCAGTTGTGTCCGATCTGAACCAGGTTGTCGAGCTTGGAGTCGTCGCCAATCACCGTGCTTCCGATGGTGGCGCGATCCACACAGGTGTTGGCGCCGATCTCGACTCTTTGGCCGATAACGACGTTGCCCAAATGCCTCAGCCTTCTAACCCGCCCGCCTGCCTCGACGACGTAACCGAACCCCTCGGCGCCGATCACCGCCCCGGGACCGATGATCGAATCAGCGCCGATCCGGGTCCCGGCTCTCACCAAGGCTCTCGCCTCGATGCGGGTGCCCGCGCCGACGACCACGTCCCTCTCGATCACAGCCAGTGGACCGACGT
>JAABTR010000258.1 GCA_011389755.1 Deltaproteobacteria bacterium
ACACAGGCGACGGCCGTCACGTGGGTGGAGACCACCCCGACATCGTGGGAGACGATGATCACCGTCATCCGCTTCGAGAGCCTGGCGAGGAGCTCGTACATATTGTGCCCCACCTCGGGATCCAGGCTCGCCGTGGGCTCGTCCAAAAACAAGATCTCCGGCTCGGTGACGATGGCCCTTGCGATCATCACTCTCTGGAGCTGACCGCCCGAGAGCTGGCCGATCTGACGACTCTCCACGTCCACCAGCCCGACCCGCTCCAGGGCCCCGTGGGCGCGATCGCGATCGCTTTTGTCATAACGCCTGAGCATCCGTTCGCGCCTGAGCCTCCCGGTGAGCACCGCGTCCATGACGTTTATGGGGAAGGTCGCGTCGAAGTGGGCGAACTGGGGCACATACCCCACCTTGCCCCGAGCCTTCGCCGGAGCCGCGTCGAGCACGCGGATGTCACCCTTGTCGGGGCGGAGCAACCCGAGCATCAGCTTGAGCAAGACGGTCTTGCCGCCCCCGTTGGGCCCGATGATCCCCAAAAAAGCCTTGTGTCCCAGTTCGAAGGAGACGTCTTCGAGCACCAGCGTCGGTCCAAAGGACTTAGACACCTTGTGGACCGCGATGACCGGCGTCGTCATTCGGACAGCGCCTTCCCGATGGCCTGGGCCGCGTGAACGATGGACGCCGACCAATCCTCGGCGAGGGGATCGATCTCAACGAGCTTGGCGCCCACATCTTTTGCCACTGTCTGAGCGCTGCGAGTGGACGACTGCGGCTGCACGAACACGGTCGTGACCCCCGCTTCTCGCGCCTCTTCGATGAGGTGCGCGAGCTCCGCCGGGCTCGGCTCCTTGTGGCCGTGCTCTATCTCTCTTTGAATGAGCCCGTAGTCGCGCGCCAGGTAACCCCAGGCCGGATGAAACACGTAGAAATTCTTGCCGGCCACGCCTTCCAAAGCGGTCGTGACCTGCGCATCCACCCGATCGATCTCTTTTTCCAGCTGTCTCAGGTTCTCAGCGATGCGCTCTTTTTTTTCCGGCAGGACGTGTGCCAGGCCCGAGGCGATGTTGCGCGAGATGACTCTCATGCTCTTGGGTGAGACCCAGACGTGGGGATCACCTCCCAAGGCTTCGATGCCTTCGGAGGTGTCGTAGACCTTCATGCTTGGAGCCTGCTCCCGAAGCTTTCCGAGCCAGGTGCGCTCCACCGGAAAATTGGGGTGCCCGACCATGAAGTAGGCGCGCGCCTTATCCACGGCCATCATCTGCTGCATGGTGGGCTCGTAGGTCCCCGGGTGAGCCCCCGGCGGAACCATGATAACGACGTCCACGAGGTCTTCGGCGAGCCTCTCGATCACGGTACCCTGGGGCACCACCGAGGTCACCACCACCGGCTTGCCTTTATCTTTTTCGCTGCCCGAACCGGCGCCGCAGGCGCTGAGAAGCACCGCGAGAATCATCGTGGCGATGAGCACCGACCTGTCGATAGAGTCTTTCATCATGGTGCGCAAAACTATCTACTGTCCGGCGCATCGTCAAGATTTCCGCAGACCCTATTGAAATGCAGCGATAATCGCAGCTCATAGCTCGTCTTCGGGGTCGAGCATCACCGGGTGGACCGCGCGGAAGAAGACCTGAGACATATCGGAGTCGGGTTTATTTAGACAGTTTACGAGGCAGCCCGCGCAGATATCGTCTGCGAACGCGTACAGCGTCGGCACGACGGACATCAGGACCCGGTGGCGCTCCGACGGCGACAGGCGGCACGTGGCGTTCAGAGCCCGCGAGAGATCCCGCACGACCGACTCGGGATCCGACGGTTTTTTCTCGATCAGATGATCGGCGAAGACGACACCGATGGCGTAGGCCGCGTGGTCCAGCTCGTCGTCTCTGGGGCGATGCTCGCCAGGCAACATGTCAAACGCCGATCGCAGGGCCGAGCAAGAGGCCTCTGTCAGGTCGAGGTGCGCCATGTCCCGCCCCTTGGGCTTTTCGAGATTTTTAAAGAACATCATCTTGAGGTGCTGGCGCTCTTTGGGATCGCCGAACTGGTAGGTCGGCTCCTCCTCGACGCGCTCAATCGCCATGACCGACCGGGTGAGCATCACCTGCACCAGGGCGCTGTCTTCGAAGGAGCGCTCCACATCGTCGGCCATGGCCAGGCACAACGCGCCGAGGTCCTCCTCGTCGCGCCAGGCATGCCAGCGCGCCATGTGTGTCGCCATGGCGACGAGCCTCTTGGCGATGTTGTCCCGATCCAGCTGCTCGACGACATCCTCGAGCCAATCCAGCGTCGCCAGCTCTTCGGGGGATCTGTCCGCGAGCTGCGCCCCGAGTGGGCCGAGGTCACCGAGATCGAAAAACCAGGTGTCTTCGTATTCCGGCCTCGCGAGGAGCTGCTCGACCTGTTCGATGCTCACCGACTCGGCCGGCGTGCAGCACGGTTTTGTTCCCCAGCGAAACCCCCGCCCGATTCCATCGAACAGGGCCACCGCGCGGCGCGCCTCCTCGGGCACTCCTCGCTCCATGGCGCGGGTGCGTTCCACGCCCGCTTGGACCAGCTCCGCCGCTTCGTAAAGATCGACCTCCACGAAGTGGCATCCGAGCTGCTGCTTGGCCCGCTCCACGAACTCACCGACCTCGCCCGCCCCGCGCCGAGGATAGATAAACCCGTCCCGGACGTCTCCCCCGGCGCGTATGCACAGATCGGCGACGCTGTGAGTGCCGTCTTCGATGTCGAAGACGCCCAGGAGCACGAACCCTCCCTGGCCGTCGCAGTTGCTGACCAAGGCGTACCCGCTCGTCTCACTGGAATACCGACCGGGCTCGATCTGGCGGCTGCGGAGCTTGAGCAGGGTCGACTGAAAGACCCGGCTGCCTGAGCCGTTGACCTCGGCGTCCCTGAGCTTCTCGAGACAGGCGATTCCCTCGTCACTGGCCTCATCTATGAAGAAATCGAGTATCTGAGGGCGCAAAAAGTTGAGGCTGCTCCGCTGCAGCGACTCCTCGTAGGCCACGCGACACGAGGCGCCAATGCTCTTGCGAGCCGCTTCCAGCTTGCGCAAAAGCTCATCAGAGGGCTTCTCGTCGACGAGCGCTTCAAGGGCGGTGGCGATAGACTCTCCGATCTCGTCGCGCCCCTGCATGGTGAGCAGCTCAAACAGGGACAGCTCGGCCAGAGAGCCCATGCCGTCGGTACCCATCTCGCCGACCAGCATATCCATCGCCTCGGGGTCTTCACTGGTGAGCACCATCGACGCCCAGAGCCGCTCCTTGGCATCGCGCTGAGCGTCCAGGGCAATATTCGTAAGACGACGCTTTTGCCGACCTATCCCGAGCTGCCCCATGACCGCCAAAAAGAGCGGCCCGTCGCGCTCAGGCAGACGACTCCCGTGGAGTCTGTCCACCACAACCCGGCGGGCGGCGGTCAGTTCGACGGCCTTGAGGCGCTGCGCTAACTCTGCTTCGTTGACGGGTGGATGTAAGAAAAGACCCTCTATTATTCCGCGTGTCTCCTCTTCATCTCGCACCGACCGACGCGCCATTTCGCTACCTGTTCCTCTTTTTCCCCTTGTCAACATGGGGCTCCTCTAACTTTACTCAAGCTTACCGCGACTTCCCCGGATGGCCAGCGCCGCCTCGAATAAACGCGCCCAACGATGCTTCCGTTGTTCGTCGTCTGTCGGTTCGCCCCCCGAAACAAAGCCGGTCTCGCCCAAAATAGAAAAACGCTCGTTCGTGGCGTGTGTCCCCAAAAAACGTTCTCGTGCGCAGGTCCCAAACCCACCCCCCTTGCAAACGATTTTTATGCGATGGCGAAATCATATAGTCATCTTCATCCGGTTTGTCGACCCTGGCTGAAAAGGAGCCGCCCGTGTCGCCGATTGACACCCGAGCCGGGGCCACATACACCCAAAAGTGCGATGAAGTCCTTCCGGCAGCCCCGATTGACCACTGAAACTCTGCTTCGGTGGTACGATCTCAACAAAAAGAGTCTACCTTGGCGCGGCACAATGGACCCCTACCGCGTCTGGCTCGGTGAAGTGATGAGCCAGCAGACCACTTTGAAGGTGGTCGTTCCCCGCTACCGGGTTTTTCTAAACCGCTTAAAGGATGTAAAAGCGCTGGCTCACTGTCCCGAAGAGGAGCTGCGCAGGCTGTGGTCGGGGCTCGGCTACTATGCCCGGGCGAGGAATCTCAAAAAGGGCGCCGCGTACATCGTCGAAGAGCTCGCGGGTCAATTCCCTTCGAGTCACGAACAGTGGCGGCGGGTTCCCGGTGTCGGCCCGTACACGGCGGCTGCGGTGTCGAGCATCTGCAACCGCGAGCCGGTGGCCTGTGTGGACGGCAACGTGATCCGCGTCATCAGCCGGCTGGCGTCGCGCTGCAAAGATGTCTGGACCACCTCGGGACAAGAGGCGATCCGAGGCCTGGCTCAGGCACTTGTGGAGACGACGGCGCGCCCAGGCGACGCGAACCAGGCGCTCATGGAGCTCGGCCAAACGGCGTGTCAAAAGTCGAGCCCGACCTGCCCTTCGTGTCCCTTGCAAGAAAGCTGCGCGGCGTTCGAGTCGGGCGTCGTCGAGCAGTGCCCGCCGCCCAGACCCAGGCCCCAAAGCACGCCGGTCGATTTGACCGTCGTCGTCTTCCTGCGCTGGGATGGGGCAGCCGTCGCCATCGGCCGCCGAGAAGGGCGTTTTCTCAGGGCGTTGCCCGGATTTGCCCTGCACGAGAAGTTCCCGTTCGGCGGAGCGCCCTCCAAGCTCGTGCGCTACCGCCGGGCCGCGGGCTCTTTTCGCCACACCATCACGCGGCACCGCATCACCGCGAGTTGCATCCTCGGGGAGCTGACCCCGCATGCGAAAAAAGCCGGTGAGCCGGAGCTGACCGCTTCGCTCGGGCTGGAGCGCGTCCAGTGGATCCCCGTCGAAGACATCGCCTCGAGCCTCGGCTCATCTCTCGACACCAAAGCCTGGAGACACTGCCTGGGCGCCTTCGCAGAGCTTCACAAGCGATGATCGACCTTAAGTCCCTACCCATCGAGCCGGCCTTGCCCGAGCTCCTAGAGGCCCTCTCCAAGGAGCGCCGGGCCGTATTGACGGCTCCACCCGGGGCCGGAAAGACCCTCAGGGTGCCCATGGCCATCGCCCGCAGCGAGCTGGCCAAGAGGGGGCGCGTCGTCGTGCTCGAGCCGCGGCGGATGGCGGCTCGGGCGTGCGCGCGCGCTATGGCCGAGGTCCACGATGAGCGCCTCGGAGGCTACGTGGGCTACCAGGTGCGGTTCGACAAAAAAGCCGGCGCCTCCACCAAGGTGCTCGTGGTCACCGAGGGGATCCTCAGTCGCCAGCTCGCCAGCGACCCGCTTTTAGAAGACTGCGCGTGCGTGGTGTTAGACGAGTTTCACGAGCGCTCCGTGCACGCGGACCTGGCCCTCGCTTTCTGCCGGGAGCTCCTCGAAGCCCGCGACGACTTTCACCTCGTCGTCATGAGCGCCACCATCGACCCCGGACCGGTCAGCCGCTACTTGGGCGGGGCGCCGATCATTTCCGCCCAGGGGCGCATGTACCCGGTGCGCACGCGCTACCTCCCCCGAGACGACAACCGCCCCCTGGAGGTGCGCGTCGCCGGGGGCATCAGGAGCATGCTCGATTCCGAAGAAGACGACGGCGGAAATCTGCTGGCCTTCTTGCCCGGAGCCAAGGAGATCCACGCCGCGGCGCGGCAGCTGTCCGGGGCTCCTCTCTCGGGCGACCCCGAGATAAAGCCACTCTACGCAGGGCTGCCCGCGGCGGACCAAGACGACGTGCTCAGACCGAGTGCAAGACGCAAGGTGGTGCTATCCACCAATATCGCCCAGACCTCACTGACCATCTGGGGGGTGACCTGTGTCGTCGACAGCGGGCTCGTCAAGCAGCTCCGCGCCGACCCGAGGACCGGCCTGGACCGCCTGGAGACGATCCCCATCAGCCAAGACAGCGCCGAGCAGCGATCGGGGCGGGCCGGCAGGACCGCGCCCGGCCGCGTGCTGCGGCTCTGGACCGAGCAGCGCCATCAGACCCTCCTGCCCCACGACACCTCCGAAATCCGGCGCGTGGATCTGTGCTTTGCGCTGCTCGCGGTCCTGTCCTTTCATCCAGGCCCCCTCGAAGAGTTTCCATTTTTCGAGTCTCCCGGGCCCTCGGCGCTCCAAGCCGCGCTCGGTGTGCTGCGGATGCTCGGCGCCGTCGAGGGCGACGGCCGCAGGCTCACCGAGCTGGGCCACCTGTACGCCAACCTGCCACTTCACCCCAGGCTGGCCGCGGTGCTCGTGGAAGGCCGCCGCCTCGCGCAGACGTCACGAGCCGCTCTGAGCGCCGCGATCCTGTCCGAGCCGGATGTCATGATTTTCGGCGACGACGCCGCTTCCTCGATGCTCTTCCAAGACGCGCCGTGCGACGTGGCGGACCGCGCCTTTCGGCTCGAGCGCTTCGCAGCCGGCCGGGCAGGAGATCTCGATGCGACGAGCCTCGGTCTGCGCCGCGGCCCCGCCCGCGCTGTTTTGACCGCACAGGGACGGCTCGAGCGCCTCGCCCGAGGCCTCGAGGGTCCCCAAACAGACGCTCCTCTAAAGACCGGGAGCTTTGGCCCCCTGCTCTTAGCGGGATTCCCCGATCGGGTCTGCCGGACGCGCCACCCGGGCTCAAAAGAAGCGCTCATGGTCGGGGGCCTCGGAGTCGAGCTCCACAAAAACAGCGCCGCGCAGGGCGGGGATCTTTTCTTGGCCTTGGACGCGCAGGGACGCGCC
>JAABTR010000259.1 GCA_011389755.1 Deltaproteobacteria bacterium
TCGGAGTCGAGCTCCACAAAAACAGCGCCGCGCAGGGCGGGGATCTTTTCTTGGCCTTGGACGCGCAGGGACGCGCCGGCCACAGTGGGCGCAACCCCCTGGTCCGCGTCGCCTCCGAGATAGACCTCGAAGATCTGAAGCGGGTTTTCCCCGGCGCGGTGACCGAAGAGACCGTCGCGCGCTTCGACCCCGCCTCCGAGAGCGTCAAGGGGGTCAAGCGCACGCTCTACCAGGATCTTCAGCTTCGAGAAGCGCCCAGCGCGGCAGTCTCAGCGGAATCGATCCACCAAGCCTTGATGGCCGCCGCCGCGGGGAGCTTCAAGAGGGTCTTCGCCCCCGATGCCCCGGCACGAAGCCTCATCGATCGCCTGCGCTTCGCCCACTGGGCCCTGCCCGAGATGCCGTGGCCCGACGTCTCCGAGGGAGGTCTGTTCGAGCTCCTGCGCAGCGCATCGTTCAACGCGCGGTCGTTCGACGATCTGCGGGCCCTCGACTGGCGAGGGATCCTCGAGGGGACATTGACCTACCGTCTTCGCAGCACCCTCGACGCCGAAGCCCCCGAGCGGCTGCAGGTGCCCTCGGGCAGGCATCTGCCCCTCGACTACTCGGCCGCAAAGGCCCCCGGCGGCTCTGTCGTGCTCGCGGTGCGGCTCCAGGAGATGTTCGGCTGTCCGCGCACGCCCCGCATCGCCGGGCAGCGAGTCGCGGTGCTCTTGCACCTTTTGGCTCCCAGCGGCCGCCCGGCCCAGGTCACCACCGACCTCGAAAATTTTTGGAGCAGCACCT
Organism: Deltaproteobacteria bacterium; assembly: GCA_011389755.1. Lineage (GTDB taxonomy): Bacteria > Myxococcota_A > Polyangia > JAAYKL01 > JAAYKL01 > JAABTR01. Next base: position 787 of record JAABTR010000259.1, read on the forward strand.
ACGCCGAGGTGCGCAAAGAGCTGGCAGGGCGTTACCCCAAGCACCCCTGGCCCGAAGATCCCCGGTCGGCCCAGCCCACCGCTCGGGCCAAACCCAGAAAAAAGAAATAGAGCAGCCCCGAAGGGGCGACCCCATACACCCATCAGGCAATTAATAATCAAAATCGGGTAGGGTAGCCGGGGCGGTCTCCAATCAACCTCAATGCAACTTATCAGCAATCTAGGCACGTTACTCGCGTACGAAGCGCAGCATCAGCTCGGAGATGAGGGCCATGGCCCGCTCATCGATGTCGAAGCAGGGGTGATGATGGGGAAACACCGAGCCGCGCTGGGCATCGCGGCACCCCACGACGACCATGGCGCCCGGGACGATGTCGATGATCTCGCCGAAGTCCTCTCCCACCATCAAGGGCCGAGGCGAGATGACCGCCTCGGCGCCGGCGACTTCTCGGGCGAGCCGGCGCATCTTCGAAGCCACCTGATCGTCGTTTTGGACGCTGATGTGCTCGACGAGGGAGCGATACTCCACCTTGGCCCCGAACGCTCGGGCGACGCCCTCGGCTAGGTCCATGAGCCTGGTCTTGATGCCGGCCCGGACCTTCTCGTCGTAGGTTCGTATGGTCCCAAGGACCCCCGCGACCTGGGGGATCACGTTGAAGGCTTCGCCGGCGTGCACAGCGGTGAAGGACAGCACCGCCGGCTCAAAAGGGCTCACGGTCCGCGAGACGAACCCCTGCGCCGCCGAAATGATCTGGGCCGCGACGAACACCGGGTCGATGCCGTCTTCGGGGGTGGCGGCGTGGGTACCCCGCCCCGTGACGACGAGCTCGAAGCCGTCCACCGAGGCCATCACCGGCCCGTCCGGCGCAAAGACCCGCCCGGTTTGAAAACCGGTCCAGACGTGGAACGCCACGGCCGCGTCCACGGGCTCGTCGAGCAGCCCCTCTTCGATCAGGCTCTGGGCACCGCCGACCCCCTCCTCGGCGGGCTGGAACACGAACACGACCTCGCCCGTCTCGAGCCCCTCTCGCGCGAGGAGCTCGGCGGTCACGAGCGCCGCCGCGGTGTGAGCGTCGTGACCGCACGCATGCATGACCCCCTCGTGGACGCTGCAATAGGACGCACCGGTCTGCTCGGTCACCGGCAGGGCGTCCATGTCGGCCCGGATGAGCCTGCGCGGCCCGGGAGCTCGCCCCTCTATCTTCGCCACGACTCCCGTGCCCCCCAACCGCCTCGGGGCGAGCCCGGCCGCCTTGAGGTGAGACTCCACCACGGCCGAGGTGCGCCTCTCCTGGAAGCCCAGCTCGGGGTGACGATGAAAATCGCGTCTCAGCTCAACCATGCGGTCAAAAGCGTCGACCACGTCTTCGCGCAAATTCCAACCGAGTATCGATAGCTCTTCGCGATCCATGTCCACGTCATACGGCGGCCCCGGGCTTTTGTCACCCAATAACCGCCGCGCGATCCCCCAGGTCGATCTTGCTAATGCGCCGCGAGACGCGTTATCTACAATCGAAATTCTTTTGTGAAGTGAGGCCCCGATGAAGCTTCGGACTACGGTGCGAATTTCCCTGCTCGTCACGGCGAGCGGAGCCTTGGCGACCTGCGGGTCCCGCCAGCCCACCGAGGAGAGGCAGCCCCCGCCGGTGTTCGCTCCAAAGGCCCGCGTCTGCCCAGCGGTGACCGCGAGCCCGAACCGGCAACTGACAACGGCCATCGGGGAATCGAAGCAGCCGACTGTCACCTGGGACGGCGACGCCTTCGGGGTGGCTTGGAGCGACCTGCGCGGGCGCGCGCCGGAGGTCCGGTATCAAAGAGTGAACGAGGAAGGGCGACTCCTCTCGTCATCGATCCGCGTGGGCGGCGACAAAGCCGCCCGCGATCAATCCTTGGCGTGGGACGGGAAAGAGCACCACATGGTCTTCACCCTCGACGAGGCGGTGGCCGCGACCCGAGTGCCGGGGGGCGACATTGAGGTGCTGTCCCCGCGGGGCCAAGATCCCGCCGCCGGCCCCTGGGGCGCGGCCGTCTGGGTCGAGGCCGGCGTGCTGCAGTTCCGATCCGACGCGATGCTGCCCCCGGAGACCAACAACGGGCGCAACCTGCCCCAAGGTCCTCCGGTGCCCATCGCCGCGGGGGGCATCGAGTCTCCGCAGATCGCCTGGAACGGCGAATCCATGGCCGCCACTTGGTCTGACTCCTCGGCGAAGGGAAGGGATATCCTGATGCAGAGCGTCACCCCGCGAGGCAATAAGATCGGCCCTCCCGTAAAAATATCGGCCACCTCAGGTGTCTCGCGCAGCCCCGTCATCGCCTGGACCGGCCAGCACTTCGCGATCGCTTGGACCGCAGAAGCGCCCACCGACGAAAAAGGCGCCGAAAGGTACCGCATCTTTGTAGCTCTCATCCCAGCCGGCGCCGCTGCCCCCTCGCTCACCCGGCAGCTCGATCTCTACGCAGCCGCCGATCAGGTGGCGCTGGCTTCCAGCGGCGAAGAGCTGGCGCTCGCGTGGGTGGGAAAACGCAAGCCCCGGAAAACGGCGGTGTATTTTCAGAGGCTGAGCTTTCAAGGCCGGCCCCTGGGCGAGACGGTCGAGGTGACCGACGGCTCCCAGCTGACGACCGGTCGCCCCCGCATGGCGTGGTCCGGGGACGGGTACGGGGTTGTGTGGCACGACGATCGAGCGGCCACCGGCGCTGAAGTTTTCTTCTCCTTCCTCGCCTGCGGCAGCCCCGAGCGAGACACCGACTCCGAGGCCACCGAGGCTGTGGGGACCGGCGATAGCACAGACGCGGAGACCGGCGCCGACACCGACCCTGTCCCCTTTGAGCTCAAGAAGGCCTTCGACTGAGTCGACAACACGAGGCGGGCGTCATGGATTGGAGCGCGATGCTGGTTCAAATCAAAAAGGTGCTGGCCGTAAAGCTCTTCAGCGTGGGGGAGACCCAGGTCCTCGTCTCGTCGGTGCTCCTGGCGCTGCTCATCCTGCTCACCTCGCTGGTGCTCAGCCGGCTGGCGAAAAAGAGCATCGATCGCATGCTGCGCCGATCGGTGGGAGGCAACATCTCAGGCGGGGTGATTCAGCGGCTGACCGGTTACGTCATCGTGATCGCGGGCATCGTCGCCTCGCTCCAGGCCATCGGGATCGATCTCTCCACGCTGTTCGCCGCCGGCGCCGTCTTCGCGGTGGGGCTCGGCTTCGCCATGCAGAACATCGCTCAAAACTTCGTCTCAGGGATCATCTTGCTGGTGGAAGGCTCCATCAAGCGCGGCGACGTGCTGGAGGTGGAGAACGAAGTCGTCAAGGTCGTGAAGATGGGAATCCGCGCCACGCTCACCCGCACCCGCAACGAAGAAGAGCTCATCATCCCCAACTCCATCCTCGTCCAGGGCATGGTCAAAAACTACACCCTCTCCGACTCGTTTTTTCTGCTCAAGTGCACCGTGGGCGTCGTCTACGGCTCGGACATGAAGCTCGTCAAAGAGGTGCTCGAGCGCACCGCAGAGCAGCTGCCGTTCGCCGTGGACGCGCAAAAGACCCGCGTCATGATGAGCGGCTTCGGCGACTCCTCGGTCAACTTCGATGTCTATGTCTGGATTGGGGACCCGTGGCTCGCCAGGCAATACCGCTCTCGAGTGAATGAGGCGATCTGGTGGGCGCTCAAGGAGGCGCACGTGGTGATCGCGTTCCCGCAGCTCGACATCCACTTCGATCCCCCTGTGGAGCAGGCCTTGGTTTCACGGGCGCTTCAGCCTTGACCATTTCAAAAACCGGGGCTTATTTCACATACGCGATTTTTCGAAATTGCCGCGGACCGGGGCTGACGGCTACAAGATAAGGCATGAGGCAGCGCGGTGTGGGAGACGACACCAACGCTTCTTCGCGAATGAGAAAAAGACCACCGAGGGGCGGCGCCAAAAAAGATCGCGGCGAGGAGGGAATGTAAGCAATGTTCGAATCCCTAGAGTCTTGGAGCACGACCGAGCAAGTCTACGTGGTCTTTGCTGCCATCGGATCGGCCATTTTTTTGGTTCGCTTGGTCATGATGGTCTTCGGTCTGGGCGGAGGCGACGACGTGGACGGTGACGAAGGCGGGGATCACCACGCCGACAGCGACCTGGACTTCAAGCTGGTCTCCTTCCAAGGCGTCGTGGTCTTCGGGATGATGTTCGGTTACTGCGGGCTGGCCGCGGCGAGAACTTTTCACCTGCCGCCCCTTGTGTCCGCGCCCGTCGGCGCCGCTGGGGGCGCCTTGATGGTGTTTCTGATCTCCAAGCTCTTTCGAGCCTTCGGGCGGCTGCAAAGCAGCGGCACGGTGGACTTCAGCGACGCCCTCGGCAAGGAAGGCTCGGTGTACTTGACCATCCCCGAAGGGGAGAGCGGACAGGTCCAGGTCGAGGTCCAAGGGCGGCTCAGACTCATGAGCGCGGTGAGCGAGGACCAAAGCGCGATCCCCACCGAGGCCCGCGTCCTGGTGGTGGGGCTGGTGAGCGGAAACGTGCTCGTGGTCCAGCGCATCTGAAAAAAAATTACTGACCGAATCCCCGGTCTTTTGAAAAGGAGAACTTTATAATGTTTGAACTCATCTTAGCCGGCGGCGCAGCAGGCGTCGTCCTCCTGTTCATCGTCATCTTTCTGGTCAGCAGGTACTAAAGGTGCCCCTTGGACAAAATGTCGGTTGTCTACTGAAAGG
>JAABTR010000260.1 GCA_011389755.1 Deltaproteobacteria bacterium
CCTGCTTCGAGATGCCGTTTTTGTATTCCCGGAAGGGGTACTCGATAACCTTTCCCTTGGGCGCCTCGTCGAGGAAGCGGCGGGCACTCGCCGGCGGCCGGTAGGGCGTGTGGGGGGACGTGAGAAAAACCATGAGGAAAAAAGGCTCGTCCTTGTTGCGCCCGATCCATTCGATGGCGTCATCCGCCACCCAGCGATCCGGTGGAAAGACCTTATCGTAGTCTTTGGTGTCCTTGTAGGTCTCGAACCCCTGCCCGAAGCCCCACATCTGTCTGACCAGCGGATTGCCCACGAACCCGGCTGTGGAATATCCCGCGCTGCGAAACCGCTCGGCGAGGGTCTCTATCTTCTTGTCCAGGTTGCGGGAGCTCAGCTCGACCTTGTGCTCTTTCTTGGTCAGCCCTGTGATCATCGTGGAGAAGCTGGGACGGGTCCACGACGAGTTCGAGATGTGGTTGACGAAGCGCACCCCTTTGTCGACCAAACTCTCGAGGGCCGGGGAGGTCGGCCGGTCATACCCATATGCGGACAGATGTTTGACGTTCAGCGCGTCGATGACGACCAGGAGCACCGACTGCTTCCCCGCGCCTTTGAGGCGAGCTTGGCCCCTGTGCTCCTCGATCCCGATCCCGTCACCAAAATGCCCTCGGGCCAAAATGTCGGATACAGGTGGAACAGGTGCTGGGTCCGAGTCGCCCGTCCCTGCAGCGAAAGAGGCGCCCGCCGAGTCTTCGGTCTCATCGGTGGCTTGATTCTTAGCATTCAGCGATTTTTCCTGCGCCTTGTGAGCGCTCTTATTCGAGCCGCACCCCCCTGTCGTCGTCATTAAAACCACCAGGAAAACTGACCACCCGCACCATAATCGCATCACTGACCTTTCATTTTCGATCCCTCGTTCGGCCTACTTACTTAGAATACGAACGATTCACTTGCAAGATCGCTCGTTACCAACTAATCAACAAACATGGATTGTCGGATGCTCGAAACCTGTTAAAAGTCCCCGAGATCCAAAAGGATAACCAGGTGCTCCGAAAGACGAGCTTTTTTTGGAGCGCGGTCGTTTGGGAGAGACAAGGCGCGACATGCCAGGACGCAACAACCTCGAAGAAAACATTCTGCGCTCATTGCGAAAAATAACCCGGGCCGTCGATCTGTACAGCCGGCAGCTCTCACGCCAGTATCAGCTGACCGGGCCGCAGGTCGTGTGCATGCGACAACTCCTCGCCGACGCGCCCATGACGGCCGGGAAGCTCGCCCACTCCGTGTCCCTCAGCCAAGCCACCATCACGGGGATCCTCGATCGTCTGGAGGTGCAGGGGGTGGTGGTTCGCCAGCGCTGCACTCAAGATCGCAGGCGGGTCCTCGTGTCGCTCTCCGAGCGGGGGCAGGAGCTGGCGACGAAGGTGCCCTCCCCTTTGCAGGAGCGCTTTGCCGAGCGACTGCGCAAACTCCCCGAAGAGAACCGCGTCGTCATCGACACCGTGCTCCAGCAGGTGGTCGGCATGATGGAGGCCAAGAATATCGAGGCCGAGCCCATCTTGCAAAGCGACCCCCCCCCGGTGATTGATTAGGACACTTGAGGGGACCTTTGTGAACCTACTCCCACTCGATGGTTCCGGGGGGCTTCGAGGTCAGGTCGAGAGCCAGGCCCGAGACGTTCTCGATATCCAGAATCTCCTGCCGCAGCTCGGCGATGAGCTCGCTCGAGAGCCGCGCCGCCGTGGCGGTCATGGCTCTCTCCGAGTGGATCGGGCGGACGATGACCAGCTCCCTGCCTTTTCCATCGATCTCGAGGGGTGCCAAAACGGTGGGGCACTGCCAGATGCTGTCGTAGACGCCGTGGCGCTCGAGCGCCTCCATGACGATGGCGTCCACTTCGCGCAGCAAGTCCAAGCGGTCCTTTGTCATGTAGGCCGCGAGCAGCCGCATCTTCCTCGGGAGGGTTTGCCCCAGGTTCCACACGCAGCGGTTGATACCAGAAACATCTTTCAAAACGCCGCTGGAGGCCTCGAGGAGCTTCTCGTAGCGCAGCTTTCCGTGGAGCATCACCGGGTGCTCGTAGGAGCGCAGATCCGCCTTGACCCCCACGGAGCGGATCGGCAACGCGACCGCCTCGAGACCGTATTCTCGCGCCGCGTCCGAGACCTCCTCGGCCAGCTGATCCGCGCCGGGGTTCTCCGGCTTGCCGTCCGAGCACAGGAGCCGGACGCCTAAGCCCGGCCCGGGAAACGGATGCCTCCACAGGGCGTCGTGGGGGATCCCCAGTTTCTCGCCGAGCTCACGGACCTCCACTTTGTAGAGATCTGCCAGCGGCTCGACCACTTTGCCCTGGGCGATCATCTTCTCGATGATGGGGACCCGATTGTGGTGGGTCTTTATGGTGTCGGCACGTTTGGTCCCCCCGGTCTCGATGGTGTCGGGGTAGATGGTCCCCTGGCCGAGCAGGTGACCTTCGATGCCGAGCTTGATGGCCTCCCTTTGAAACACATCGACGAAGGTCTGCCCGATGATGCTGCGCTTCTTCTCCGGATCGGTCACCCCGGCGAGCGCATCCAAAAAATCGCTCGTCGCGTCGACGAAATGCAGGTTCGAGTCCAAACCCAGATCTGCCAAAAGCGCCATCACCTTGCGGCTCTCGTCCTTGCGCATCATCCCATTGTCGACATGCAAGAGCTCCAGGCGCTGCGAGCCCAGAGCCTGGGCAAACAGCTTCGCGGCCACGGTCGAGTCCACGCCGCCCGAGGCCAACAAAAAGACCGACTTGTCGCCCACCTGCTTCTCGATGGCGCCTACCTGCTCGCCGATATAGTTTTCCATCGTCCAGGACGGCTTGCACCCGCAAATATCGAGGACAAAGTTGGCGATCATCTTGTCGCCGTTGGTCGTGTCGTCGACTTCGGGGTGAAACTGAAACCCGTACCTCCTCAGAGAGTCGGAGCCGATGGCCGCGAAGCGGTGCTCCGCTGTGCCCGGCCCCATGGACGAGTAAGCCAGCTCCTCGAACTCGGGGCCCACCTCGACCACCGAGTCGAAGTGGCTCATCCAGACCTGCTGCACCGAATCGAGCCCGTCAAAGATGGGATGGGACCTCAAGATCTCCAGATCGGTGTGCCCCCACTCCCGGCCCCCGTGGATGACCTTGCCTCCGTAGTGCTTGGCGATCTCCTGATGGCCGAAGCAGAAACCCAAGATCGGGATCTTCAGGTCGTATATCTCCTTGTTGTACATCGAGTCCTCGCCATGGGACGCGAGAGAAGGACTACCGGAGATGATGATTCCTTTGTATTTCTCGAACATTTCGGTAGGGTCATCGGGTTGCAGTATCTCAGCCAACACTTCGCTGCGTCTGACCTTCGTCGCGATGAGGTGCGCGTACTGTCCACCGAAATCGATTACGGCAATGGCGTCGTGGTTCATCGAGGTTTCCTCACTCAAACTCCGCTTTTTTTAAATTTTTAAAAACGCGCTCTTTTTTTTTCGGACCGCGAATTCGGGACTTCCTATACTCTATTTCGCGCTCGATTCCCAGCGTCCAGGTCGTAAAAACGCCGCCGCGAACCTCGCCTCTTTTGTTACCATAGCCGATTCACCAGTGTCTGCTTTTAAAAAATTATGATAAGAAAACCGTCGATGAAAATGCTAAAAGCACTCCTGCGACTGGCACGCCCTAAACAATGGGTCAAAAATATCTTCGTCTTCACGGCTCTCATCTTCTCGGGGAAGATTCTCGAGTTCGCCTCTATCGCCGATACGTTGCTGGCGTTCGCGAGCTTCTGCCTCGCCTCGAGCTCGATATATTACCTGAATGATTATCGAGATGTGGACGAGGACCGCAAGCACCCCAAGAAATGCTCTCGTCCCCTGGCCAGCGGCGATCTCCCCGTGTGGGTCGGGCTCGCGGGCTTCATCATCGGCTCGATCGGCGCCTTGTCCCTGTCCCTGGTTTTGCTCAACCTGCCGGCCGCCATCATCGTCGCTTTCTACCTCGCGCTCAACCTCGGGTACTCGATGGGGCTCAAGCACCTGGTCATCCTCGACGTGCTCATCATCGCAACCGGGTTCGTCCTGCGCATCCTGGCCGGCGCCGCGGCTCTGTCGGTGATGCCCTCGCCCTGGCTCATCCTGTGCGGCGTGACGATATCTCTTTTCTTGGGGTTTACGAAACGCCGACACGAGGTGGTGCTCCTGGGCGACCGCGCCCACGAACACCGGCGCGTTTTGGCGGACTACTCCACCGGTTTCCTCGACCAGATGATCAGCATCGTCACCGCGGCCACGGTGGTCTTGTACGCGCTCTACACCGTGGATGATCGCACCGTGGCACTGGTGGGCTCGCGCGCGATGATCTTGTCGGTGCCTTTCGTGCTGTACGGCATCTTCCGCTACCTGTACATCGTCTACCATGAACAGTCCGGCGGCGATCCGACCAAGGCGGTGTTCACCGACGTCCCGCTTCTCATCACCGGAGCGTCTTGGGCCGCCGTCTGCACCTTTGTCATTCTCTACGGAGAAAGTCTCGAAGGGCTGATGTATTGATGTCGCGTCTTGAGGTCTCCTTCCATGGATGAAACATGCTCAAATCCTACATTTTTTTGACAGTCGCGTTCGTCTTTAACGGTGTCGCGAACGTCTTGATGAAAGCCGGGATGAAAGACGCCCCCGAGGTCAGCGGCCTGGGGGAGCTCATCAAGCAGTACTTAACGAATGTCCCGGTGATGGTGGGGATCGTCCTTTTTGCAGCCAACGTGCTGGCTTACACCCAGGCTTTGAGCAAGATCCCCTTGTCCATCGCTTACCCCGTCATGGTCTCCATGTCCGGCCTCATCGTCATCGGCGCGTCTTTGTGGCTCTTTAAAGAGACTATCACCTGGATGCAGGTGGCCGGCTTCGTGCTCATCATCGCCGGCGTCTACTGCGTCGCCCGTTAGCCTCCTACCTGCAAAAAATCAGGCCCGGCGGAATATGGAATTTTTTTTCGCTGGGACTGGGCACTTTCTCTCTTTCGTGCCATACTGCGCAGCCTGCGCGTCGTTCGCGAGTCGATGAAAACGTACTTTTTCTAAAAAACGGGAGAAAGCATGTTAGACGACGAAAACGAATACAGCGCCTCGGGCAAGGCGACCTGGTTCGTCCTCGTCATTCTCGCGGTCAGCGCGGTCGCGTTTGCCATCGGCGGCTCGTACATCTCACCGTGGCTCGAGGCTCGCGACTACAAAAGGGACGTCCAAAAGCACATGGACTCGTGGCAATCGGCTGTCCAAAGCTACAAAAGGTGTCTTTGGGGCGAACCGCCCACGACATTTGACGCCCGGAGCGTCTTCGCTCGGGCCGCGAACTCTCCGGGATTCCTCGAACGCGCCAGGGCATGTCGGGGCAGGCTGCGAGAAGACCTGGGCGAGCCTCCTCCGCCCATGGGCGGCGAGCTTTCTTCCCTCGTCGAATCCCTCTACGGAGCCATCGACAGCCTCCCCCCAAAGAACCTCTACTCACGCAGCGAGCTCTCCGACGATTTTTTCGAAGAGCTGTGCGACCGAATCAACGAAGCCTCAGCGAGTCTTTTTGGCATCCAAGCCAAGCTGACCGGTGCTTCGCAAGAGGAGGTCGCGGCCAACTGCAGCATCTCCTTTGAGGATGCGATCCCCGTAGCTCCCAAAGATCTCCCGGACACGGTGGACGCCTCGGCACCCGCGGCGTGGCGCATCTTTGAAGACGGCGGCCGGCTCGAGCTCCAGTACAACTCGGGCATCATCGAGAGGAGTTACTGGGCGCGAACACCGGACGGGCTCCGCTGGGAAATCGTCATCGGACCACCAGACACCCCGTTCGCGGCGGCGTTCGCTCGGGACGAAGAGACCCTGTGGGCCATCGCGGGGCATCGGGTCCTGCGCCACAGCCCCAGCGGCTGGACCGACGCCTTCGAGATAGACGAGACCCTCGAGCCGGCGAGCATTCACCACCTGCGAGAAGAAAACATCACTTTGGTGATCGCATGGGATCCGAGCGGTGGACAGGTCGTGTTGCGCTTCGAAGACGGGCCTGAGAAACAGGCTCGGACCATCGCCTTTCAAGATGGTGAAGACGCGCGCGCCGTGTCCGCTGCGTTTGCGCCGACGGGCGAGGTCTTCGGTGTGACGCTTCCAAACGAAACCTCAAAGCGAGCTCGGCTCGTCATAAGCCGGCTGGGCCTTCGCGAAAAAGCGCCCCAGCGGGAGACGATCGACCTTCAAACCGGGCCGCCCCTCTCGAGGTCGAACCGGCTGTCTCCGACCTTTTGTTTTGCAGAGGACCGCACCTGGCTGCTCATCGACCGGGCGCTGCTCACAAAGACGTCCAAGGCCCCTCATTGGAGCCTGCCCGCTCTGCCCGAAGGTTTTGAGCCCCGCTTCGCGACTTGTCGAAACGACAGCATCGCCCTTTTGGGCAAAGCGGACATCGAAAGGATGCCTCGCCGGGACGCCGTGAGCCTTTGCCGGGAAGGCAGCTGCGGCGCTCCTTTTCGGGCCTCGCCTTTTTCGGCCCTACGCGCCGGTTTGCAGTGGGATCGACAAGGCCTGGAGCTCATCTTCGATGACGGACAACGCTGGTACCAGCTCGTAAAAGACAAAAACAAAAACGACTTTGCCGTTATGAGCATCAAGGCGAGCTCAGAAGGCCCCCTCGATCACCTCGTGACACGCAGCGGCCAAAAGTTCTACTCGCTCGTCTCGGCTGACAATCCCTTGGGCGGCGCCGAGCCCGAAGCGGTCACGAGCTTTCCCCAAACGATCGTGGTCTCGCGCACCCCCAAAGCCCCCTGAAAAGCACCTCTCGGGAAATTTTCCAGGCTTCTTTGGCTTTTTTTCGTTCTCAAATGAAAAATCGTTGTTAATTTGCCCATGATTTCAGCCACGTCCTTAATTGGAAGAAGAGGCAAAATGCCACTCAGTCGCATCGAAAAGCTCGTGGCAGAGCTGACCGGAGACGAAACAGCCCGTCGGGGAAACATCTTTTTCATCGGCCGGGACTGCCAAGCTCGCCTCCTCGAGTACGTCGTCGAAATGATACGCCCCGCGCTGCCGCTTATGGTCTTTCGCCCCCTCGTGGAGCTGAGCATCGACAACCTACAGGGCTCGACCGCACCGGCCGCTCATCGCCAGGGCGAATGGCACCTCCAATGCCTCGTCCTCGGCCCTCAATTTTTAACCGACGCGAGTCTCGATGTTCGCAAGGAGCGCCAAAGCAGCCTCGGGGCGGATCTCGTCCTCGGAGAAGACGGCAACCTTCATGTCCTGGAATGGTCGGACACGTGGGTCCGAACGCCCGAGGGATCCATCACCTACCAGGCGAGCACGCGGCGCTATGAGAGCTTCAAGGACGCTTTCGATGAGGGCTGGGGACCTGTCGACCACTATGTCGAGCAAATCGAAGAGCGACTCGAGACCGCGGCGCAGCTCCATCCCAGCCTCCCCCAGTCAACGGCCAAGAGCTGATCCGCACCACATGAAACCCGAGGCAAAAGAAAAGACGCGCCACTGGCTCTTCTGGGATGGGGCGTGTGACCTGTGCGGTCGAGCCGCCGCGTGGGTAGCGCGCCACGACACCGGTGGGCATTTTCGAATAGTGCCCTACCAAGAAGCGCCCTTTCCCCCCATGACACCGGAGCTGGAGCGCGCGTGCGAGCGCGCCGTGCACGTCGTCACGCAAAACGCAGACACCCTCGTGGCAGGACGAGCGACTGTGTTCATCCTGGGAGAGCTCGGCTGGAGGCGCACAGCCAGGCTGCTTCGCGCGCCGCCCTTTATCTGGTTTGTGGAGCTTGCCTATCGCCTCGTGGCCAATCACCGCCCTTTTTTCAATCGCTTTTTGTTTCGGTAGTCTTCTCAAGGTCTAAAAAAACGATCGAATTGAGAAGGTGCAGCTATCCGAAGCGGCGCTTCTTGACCCAGTTGAAGTATTCGCGGAAGTTGACGTTGCTCTGGGCGAAACGCCGCAGCTTTTCCCGGGTTTCGGTGTCCACCTCGTAAAAGCCAACACCGATGAAGTTCATCTGTTCGCTGGCGAACTGACGAACGACGAGGGCGCGCACGTCAATCAAACCTATCCTGTTGAGAAAAAAATGCATCCTCAGGAGCGATGCGCTCGGGACAGGTCCATCGGTTTTGAGTAACGCACCTCCGGTACTCAGATCCACCAAGCGTGCAGTCCGCTCGCTCCCTGTCAATGTGACCGTAGCGGGCATATCGCACGGAATGCGTGCTTCCCTTCGCCGCATAAGGCCCAACGCTCCCTCTACGATATCTATGGTCTGGTCTACAGTAGCATCGAGCGGAACCAGCCTGGTACACAACCCGCAACTGGCCAACGCCTCCAAATCCTCGTGGATTGTGGCCACCACCACACAGGGACTGCTCGGAAACCCATCGTGCAATCGCGCGAGCGAGGCTCGCGCATCCCTGCCGAGGACGCTTTGCGCTATGACGAGGCCGATTGCGGGATCGTCTCCAGCAAAGTCGAGAGCTTCATCGAGCCCTGGAAGCTCAATGAAACGCACGTTTTTTCTTCCGAGCCCGCTCGATCGCCCCAGAAGAGACTCTGCGGGCAGTCCCACAAGCACGACCCAATGAGGGGCTGGGCCCTGGGGTTTAGAACCGTCGAGCGCAGAGAGTTGCTTGGCTAGGTCTCCCAGCATGTCCTTGATCTCTCGAGTGAGGTTCTCGAATTGCAGCCCAAAACCCGCGGGGCTGTTGGGACGAGTCTCCAGCACGCGATGAACGACCCTCCCGCGCACATTGAGGTTGCGTTGGATGTGGGGAAGACGCAGCGTGATATCCACGAACGCATCCATGGGCGGCGGTTCATCCGTCTTGATGAACAAACCGCCCTTGGAGATGTTCTTGGTGAACTCGGTTGCAAGCTGTTTCCCGGAGTTGAAGGTCACTTCAAACTCGACCTCGAAACGGACCGAGGCGCGCGGATGCCAACTCCTTGCTGCTATAACGGCTTCGAACTCCTGGGTCAGGCTGTTCACGACGCCTTGCTCGTATTCACCGAAGACCGCGCCCGATTCCAGCGGAGGTTCGGACACAGAACCGCCCAGTAGCGTGTCCAGCGTATGCACATAGTCAGAGTATAGCGAGCCTTTGGCCATGTATTTTGCGGAGAAGCGACGCTGCAAGAGCGAGGCGAGATCGACTGAGCCCCAGGCCAGACTCGAAACACAGAGGATTTTCAAGGCGTCAAAGCGGCTGTCGTCCCTCAGTTGTTGACACAGCGCAAAGCCATCGATGTCTGGAAGCATCAACTCCACCACGAGCAAGCGAGGGATCGCTCCTTGCAACACCTCGAGCCCCGAGCGCGCTGAGGCACAAACCTCAAAAGTGCGACCGCAGGCCTGTGTGACAATTCGCAACTCGTCGCGCGTAGCGGGATCGGGATCAATTATCAGCACATCCAACATACTTCCCTCTATGCGCACATCGAAAGCCATGCCACTGATTGAAAGAACAACGGCCTTAGGACAAACAAACGCCCTCTCTCGGGTGGCGGTGTCGCCGGTGCTGGGGTCGTTGTTGCAGTCGGGCCTGTGTCCATGAGGTCAATTCTACACGAACTCAGGCCGTTCTCGAGCGAAAAAGTCGACGGCGTTTGCAGCGGGGGTGGAAGAATCAAGCAATGCCATGGAACGTGTTGATGTGTTTACCTACGGAAAAGACCAGAACGACGAACTAACGCCGCTTCGCCTCCATGGCTATGCCTCAAAAGAAACGTTTCTCTATTCACTAAAATTCGTTGACTTGGCGGCACTGCAACCTAGATTGTAGGGACGTCGGGGGAAAATAGCTCACAACACTCAACGTTTTCTCTAAGTCTGAAGGTGAGAGCCAGGCTCCAATGGGCCCTGGTATCTCAACGAATAAAGGGGTGTCTGCATTCAATGAGGCTTATCGCCTCGCAAACAAACTGCTGCAGGGCAAAACAGGAGGAAGCAAATGTCGCGTTTTAAAACGTTCTTTGACGGTGCAGTGCGTTTGGGGACCCTTTTCGCCACGCTTTGGCTGTTCTCCGGTTGCGAATCCGGTAACGACATCGACGAGGAAAGGGATACCGGCGAGATTCGATCGGCCCTGGTGGTCGAAGACGATGATCACGGGGTGGAGTCGGTGCTCTTCATGGTGCTCGAAGTCTGGGACAGCTGTTATGGCGAACCCCTGGAATGGGTCAAGGTCCCATTGGAGGACGAAGGGCTGCCCGACTGGTTGGGACCGACGGGCACCGGTGATGGGCACCCCTTCGCCGACGGTCTGTTCGTTTTGGAGCCAGGCAACTACCGCGTCTGCGCCGTCCCCCTCGACGCGTACGACAAACCCTCACAAAGCTGCAAGCCAGCAACTCAAACGACGACGGTTTTCCCTGGCGCAACAACGGAAATCATGCTTGTGATGCAATGCGATGGTGTTGACAATGGCGGTCTCGACGCCATCGCCGTGTTCAACCATCCCCCCGTTATCGAAGACCTAGAGATCGCCCCCTCCAAATTCATAACGGTGTGTCAAAAAGCCATGCTCACGGTTGAGGCTTCGGACCCAAACGGTGATGATCTCTCCTATTATTGGTGGCTTTTATACGCTCCCCCAGGCGCTGATTGGCATCTTTATGGAAATAAGGCCCACGCGAAATTCTTCACCGATACTCCGGGAACCTACAAGCTCAAGGTGACCGTCCGGGACGCCTTCGACGCCTACACCTCGCTGGTTTTCCCGATTCACGTCTCCGATGCGGAATGCAGCCCCGTTGCTGAGGAATCCTACTAGTCCACTGACAAAGAATTACCTGAGGGGGAGTAGGAGGGGAATAGGGGACGTCTTTAACTTAGGGTAGGGCGAGGGCGCATGGTGGTCCGAAACCCGAAAGTCATCCGATGCATCGACGTGACCGGCAGACTTATCTCACTTGGAGCCGGACGCCTTCTTGCGGAACAATTAATCCATTTAACGAAAGACATCTGAATCCCCCTTGACGGGGAAAGATCTGAAACCTAGTTTTCATTCCAAATTCAACAACACAGCCAAGGGGGAACAAATGCAGACGTGCAGGAAGATCGAGAGTGCGCGCGCAACCGAGGATTTTACCATCATTGCGCTCGTGGTCGGCTTCTCTTTGAGCATCGCCGGCCAGAGCATGGCTCACGTCCCGTACATTGAAGGTCGCGACTTCGAAGAAGGTGAGGTGTTCGAGGTCCCCGGACCACTGAACAAGTCAATTGCGGTGATGGCCCACTTTCACGACTCCTTCGATATCGACGTCGCCGCGTTCACGCTTTCTGCTGACGACCTGACGACCTGCGAAGGCGGCGTTTGCGGCACGCAGGTTCACATCGGATCGATGGTTCCGGCGTGCACTCTTTACGTCGACGTCTTGCCAAGTGTGGCACTCGTTGGTCCGCAACAGGCCTCGCTGCCCTCTCCGGGTGAGGACGACGACTATCCTTTCGAGGTCGAATGGGACGAAGGGGTGACTGTTGTCCACAACGACGAACAGGGCGAGAAGTACTACGAACCCTTCACAATGAAAAGCTACTACCGGCAGAATACGGCGAAGGTCTTTCTCACCGAACCCGGCACGTACTGGATCTATTACTGGGAACCCGGCGGAGCCATCGGCGATTATGTCATGGAGGTGGGAGACGTGGAGATCTGGGGCCTCAGGGAAATCATTCAAGCGCTACGAAACGAGTGGTACTTGATTCACGACAGGGAGATCCACAACAAACAGTGCCGGCGTGAGCTATAATCCAGTCATTAACACACAGGAGGAATAGAGGACGACATTTTCCTGCCTTCATGGGAATCGTCTTCGTCTCTTCTCAAGCTTCAAAACGAAAACCTCTCGTAACCAAGGGACGCGTCCACAAGGTGCAGGTGAAGCGTGCTTGAGGAAGCCGTGCCGGTTATCCAACCCGCCTTCCCATCGAGGTAGAACGCGTCGTCGCCCCGGTGCAGATGGTGATCCGTCGTAATGAGGGTCGCCGCGACGAGCTCGCTGCCCTGGTCATCGATCACCATCGCATGCACGCCGCCAAAGCCGCTCGTGGTCCACTCTTCCCACAAGGCGACAAACCGGTCACCTCCTATTCCGACGAGCTTCGGTCTCTCGGCGTGAAGGCCTTCGTCACTCGAGTAGTTCGTGAGCCACCTCAAGACGTTGGTCCTGTCTTTGCCGCCGGAATTGACGCTCAGCTCATCCGGCAAAGACGGATCCAAAGAGCTGTCGGCGGCGCTTACCCGAACGATCGCCAAGTTCCGCGGGCCGCTGATGGTGTCTCCGGTGGCTGCCGTGCTCTCCGTCGAAAACAGGGCGATATATCCGTAGGCCC
>JAABTR010000261.1 GCA_011389755.1 Deltaproteobacteria bacterium
CCGCGTTTTGCTTGAGCTTCAGCCAAGGTGGAAAGTTCGACCTTCGGACTCGACGCGAGCTTAAACGCTGTCCGGGCTGGGCTCGTGGAACGTCCCATCGACTGGTTCGCCCTCCGGCCGCAAAAGGGACCCGCCGCAAAAAATCATAACCCATTGATTTCCCGCGCTAATCCTGTCTAATATGCGCTGTGACTCAGATACAGGACATCCTCGAGAAGCTCGACGGCACCATCGAGCGCGTCGTCTTTTACAACCCGACTAGCGGCTGGACGGTCCTGCGGGTGGCCGTGGAGCGCGAGCCCTCATTGATCACGGTGGTGGGCAAGCTCCAAAAACTCTCACCGGGCGAAAGCGTCCGCTTCACCGGCAAGTGGGGGGTGGATCCCAGGCACGGCAAGCAGTTTCTGGCCGAGACCTGCCTGCCCCTGTCGCCATCAACCGCTGGCGGCATCGAGAAATTTTTGGGTTCGGGGCTCATCCCAGGGGTCGGAGAGGTGATGGCGCGGCGCATCGTCAAGAAGTTCGGGCTCGACTCCCTCGAGATCATCGAAAAGCGCGCCCACCGCCTGGTGGAGATTCCGGGCATCGGCTCCAAGCGCGCAAAAGCGATTCAAAAAGCCCTCATCGAAAAAAAAGCGGTGCGGGACGTGATGGTCTTCTTGGAGACCGCCGGGGTCTCCCCCGCCTTCGCCGTGCGCATTTACAACCGGTACGGCAACGACGCCATCCGGGTGGTCAAGGAGAACCCCTACCGCCTCGCCGCCGAGGTCGGTGGGATCGGCTTTCGCTCGGCCGATCGCATCGCCGGCCACATCGGCTTTGCCAAAGATTCTCCCGAGAGGGCCGAGGCCGGGGTGCTCTACGTGCTCGACGAGACCGCCTCCGAAGGCCACGTGCACGCCTCGCGAGAGGAGCTGCTGGAAAAAGCGGTCCAGCTTTTGGACATCTTTGAGCCCCTTTTAAAACAGGCCCTCGAGCGCCTGCTCTTGATGGGGAGGCTGCGGCGCCCCCAGGACGTCGGCGAAGACGTGGTCTACTTGCCCCGCCTCGACAACGCCGAGCGGACGGCGGCCCAGAGGTTGCTCGACATGATGGCGGCGCCGGCTGTCCCCCTGCCCTTCGACGCGGCCGAAGCGATCCGCCGGGCAGAGGCCGAAGCCGGCATCGCCCTGGCCGAGGAGCAGCGCCGGGCTTTTTTCGAGCTGGGCCGCACCCGGCTCATGATTCTGACCGGCGGCCCCGGCACCGGCAAGACCACCGCGCTGCGCGGTCTCGTGGCGTGCCTGAGCAGCGCCGGCATGAAGGTGGCCTTGGCCGCGCCCACCGGCCGGGCGTCCCGCCGCATGGCCGAGAGCACCGGCCGCGAGGCGTCGACCATACACCGTCTTTTGGAATACTCCCCCAAGAGCAACACGTTCGAGCGAGACCACGAAAATCCACTCGACGTGGACGCCCTCGTGGTGGACGAGGTCTCGATGGTGGACATCGAGCTGTTCGCGGCGCTCCTCGACGCCCTGAGGCCCACGGCGCGGATGCTCCTCGTGGGCGACCCAGATCAGCTCCCCTCGGTGGGCCCGGGCACCGTGCTCGCCGACCTTCTGAACCTCGCAGACGCAACCGACGCGGGACTGCGCGCCATCTGCCTGCGGGAGGTTTTTCGCCAGGCGCGTTCGAGTCTCATCGTCACCGGCGCCCACGACATCCTGGCCGGCCATGAGCCCGCGAGCGGCGAGAAGGGCACGAGCGCCGATTTTTTCATGATCGAAAGAGAGGACCCGGACGAATGCCTGGCCCTCATCAAGGAGCTCATCAGCTCGCGCATCCCCCGCAGCTTTGGGCTCGATCCCATCGGCGACATCCAGCTTCTGACCCCCATGCACAAAGGCACCATCGGCGCGAGCAACCTGAACAAGGAGCTCCAGGCGCTGCTCAACCCCAAGGCCAACGAGGGGCCACAGTCGAAGCGTTTTTGCGTCAACGACAAGGTCATGCAGATCCGCAATAACTACGACCTCGAGGTCTTCAACGGGGATATCGGGCGGGTCAGCGCCGTGGATCCCGAAGACGGCAACGTGGAGGTGGTCTTCCCCGAGAAGACGGCCCGCTACCCGTCCACGGAGCTCGACCAGCTCACCCTGGCCTACGCGTGCACCGTCCACAAATCACAAGGCAGCGAGTACCCGGCTGTGATCATCCCCATGCACACCCAGCACTTCGTGATGCTCCAGCGCAACCTGCTCTACACCGCCATCACTCGGGGGAAACGCCTAGTGGTCATCGTGGGCTCCCGGCGGGCCCTGCGGATCGCCATCCGCAACAACAAGCAGCTGGCCCGCAGGTCCGGGCTCGTGGCTCGGGTTCTGGGAAAATGGAAGTGAACGCCCGGGGCTTCTACACGGCCTGCTCACGGC
Organism: Deltaproteobacteria bacterium; assembly: GCA_011389755.1. GTDB lineage: Bacteria > Myxococcota_A > Polyangia > JAAYKL01 > JAAYKL01 > JAABTR01. Next base: position 2,412 of record JAABTR010000261.1, read on the forward strand.
GCTCTTGGATCTTTTCTCCTTGCCACGCCCCAAGAATCGCCAGGGCGAAGCCGATGGGCAGCCCCACGGCGAGGGCCAGCCAGGAGATCTCCGCGTCAAAGGCGTAGCGCAAAATCGCAAAACCCGCGCTCTGGCCGATGGCCGAGCCCAAGGCCGCCTCCCAGATCGTCTTCCCGTCCGAGATGAAGCCCACGATAGCGCCGCAAAGGACAAACAAAAGGGTGGGCAAAAACCAGTAGACGAGGCCGCTCAAAAAGGGCGACATCTGCTGCTTGGCACTCAGGATCAGCGCCAACTTGGCGCTCTCCACCTCGGCGGGCTGAAGGTCGTTCATCGTCTTGGCCTGCACGCCCATGGTCTGAGCCTGAACAAGGACCTCAGGCTCGGCGGGCGCCACCATGAACTCGATGAGGGTCGCCCCCACGAAGGTCCCGAGTATGTACGTAACGAGGAAAAACAGCGCTCCCCCGAACACCCACTGGATGTAAAAATTCCTTGGCGCCGCCACGGTGCCGCCGCACTCTTGGCAGGTGTCGGCGCTGTTTGGGTTTACGTGGCTGCAGCTGTAACAGGTCCAGGACATCTATCCCTCCTTGGCTCCTCAAGCCCCGCTTCCAAGCCTCACTTTTCTAACGGGGATTAATTATGGGGTCTGTTTTACTCATCGAGCAAGCGCAGGGCATCACAATCTTCAAAGGCGCGCCCCACTCGCGAACACGCGCTCGACAGATTCGGCCAGGTCGTCCACGGTCTCTACGATCACATCGGGCTCTCCGGCGAGATCATCGAGGCGCCCAAACCCCCACTTCGCCCAGACCACTCGGACCCCCGCGGCCCTGCCCGCGTCGTAGTCCGGAGCCATGTCTCCGATCATGGCGGCGCGGTCCGCCGAGACCTTCGAGAGCTCCATCGCTTTGAAGATGCCCTCGGGGTGAGGCTTCTTCTCGTCCAGCTCCCCATCTATGCCCCACGCACGGCAAAAGTATTTGGCAAGGCGATGCTTTTGGAGCTCAATGTGCACCGCCTTGTCGCTCTTGTTGGACAGAACGTACAGGTGGTAGCGTTTCGCCAGTCTCAGGAGCTGAGACTCGATCCCCGGATACGGGCGGGACCTCTCGGTCTGATGCTCTGCGTAATGCTCCCAAAATTGCTCTAGAAAAGGCGTGACACGCGCGTCGTCCTCGCCGGCTTCGATGAGATGTGAGACCAAAAACCGAGCCCCGTGCCCCACGTTCCCCAGCACCTGTGAGGGGCTCAGCTCCGAAAGACCGGCCCGCGCCCTGACCTCATTGGCGCTGAAGACGATATCTCCCGAAGTGTCCGATATCGTTCCGTCCAGGTCGAAAACCAGCACGCCTTGGGGGGTGTCTATCACGATCTCCTTACCTCCTGCTCCCCGGCCCGACCTAAAGTCAGCCGCTCTAAACCATCAAGCCCGCTCGAGATCATCGGTGTCATTCGAGCCGCTCGAGCACCGCGACCACTTCGGCGGGGGCGTCCGCTGCGAGCTGCGAAAGCCCCTTGGGATCGAACGCCACCAGCCGGCAAGGCTCGGCAGCCACCACGGTCCCTTCGTAAGGCAGTGCATAGAGCGTGTCTCGAAGCCCCACGAAAGTGTCGGTCTCGTACGCGCGCAGAACCCTTCCAGCCCGCCGCATCTCCACCTTGCCTTGGGCCACGAGGTAGACCATCTCGGGCTTTTGCCCCTCCACTCCCAAGACCTCTTCTTGGACAGCGTGGCGCACGGTGAGCACACACCCGAGCAAGCGGTCCCGCACCCGGGTGTCCAAGGTCGCGGTGGATTGATTCATCGAAAAAAACGTGTCGAGGCGATGCAGCGCCCGCGCCGACTCTATCCTGGCGCGCAAGGCCGGATTCTTATTCAACAGTCGCCCGAGTTTTTGTCCGTCGAAACTCCACAAGGAGCTGAGGCGCTCGGCGCGCACCGTGGCGTTGCAGGTGGCGCCGCGTGCCCCTAAAACCGACGACTCGCCGATAAACTCCCCTGGGAAACAACATCGCACAAAACACGCGCCCCCTTGCGCGGACTCGAGTCGAACCGAGAGGACCCCCGAGCGCACGATATAGGCCCTCAGGGCCAGCGCTCCCTCGACCAAGATGTCGTCGCCGGCCCGTGCCATCAAGGTGTCGGCCGAGTCCTCCAGCTCCCGCACCATCGCCTCTGGCAGGCCGGCCAGGATCGGAATTTGCGCCATCGCCTTCACGGGTCGAAGCTGAGCTCGCGTCTGTGCGAGGATGCTCCTGACCTGGTGTTTTGCAAAATCCTCGGCCCCTATCGTCTGCATGACCAGCTCCGCCACCTCCTCGAGGGGCTGAATATCCGCCCTATCGGCGAGTTGTCTGGCGGCGGCTTCCAAGTACTCGAGCCCTAAATCGATAGCCCCCAAGTTGAGCTCCAGCTCCCCCATTCGCCGCAGAACCGGGCCTGGGTCTTTGGTTTCACTGAGCAGGCGGGGAAGTAATTGACGCGCCTCGGCGAGATCATCGGAATCACCTCGGCCGATGAGCTCATCTATTTTTGCGGCCAGGTCTTCTCGAGCATCATCTTCAAAAAGCTTCTCGAGCTCATCCAAGCTCGATATCGGTCTTGGGGGGGGCTCGGAGCCCACGGTCTCGGCGAAGTCGGAAAAGTCCATTTCGCCCTCGAAGCTCTCCCCAAAGGGCGAGCTCGCGCATCCCTGCCCGCCTGGCTCCAAGCCGTTCTCCCCGATCGGGCGGACCCTCCACAAGGCCTCGTAGAGGTCATCCAGGTCGGGGATCTGGACGATTCGCCCAATTTCATCCACGGACGCCGCCCCCACCGCCACGTCTCCGTACCGCGTCACGCAATAGAGATCTCCGCTCCACGTGCGGCCGGCGGCCGTCCGGACCACGGCGACGTCTCGCAGCTCGACAACCTTCCCAAATCTTTCCTTGGCGTGAGCCGCCAAGCGTTCACGGGCTGCTACCAAATCCATTCTCGCGCCTCCAGGGACACAATACACCGCCCGAGCCGGGTATGCCAAAACTGTGGTTTCACTTGCCACTAATTTGACCGGCGTGATCCCCAGTCGCTAGGATTGCCCCATAGACCGCAAAGCAGCAATGCGAGGAGGGTCGGTGATGGCCTACAAAGGACCGGAGCGACGCGTTCACACGGTATTTTTCACCCGCAACAGCGAGTACCACACCCGCGCCGGCGCGTGCGTTGCGGTCAGGAATCGGCGTTCGGGGGTTTGGATTTCGAAACACGAGGCCGTGGGAATGCGCCTTGCTGGACCCCAGGGCGCCGGTCCTTACCAGGGCTTTCCCCTACGATTTGTCGACGGAAAGACCAAGGAGGTGCGCACTTCGCCGGTGATGGACATCTCGAGGCCCGGGCGCTGCATCGTCGATGCCTACCAGCTGGTTCACGGCGTCTTCCAACAGGGGCCTTCGTTCGAGCTCGATGACTCCGACCTCGTGCCCGAAGTCGACGCGGCGACCTCGGACAGGCTGGCCAGCAGCTCGCCGTAGTAGACCGGCCGCCCTCGCTCATCGCACAGCCTCCGGATGAACTCCAGATAGCGCCCATAACGCCGCTCAGAGACCTCTACTTCCATATTGCAAAAAAAGATGCGGCAGCCCAGCGCGCGCCCTTCGCGCGCGGTGCACGCCCCGTTTTCCATGTAGGGGCAGACTCCGGGCTCGCGAGGGGCCTCAGCGCCGCGCGTCTCAAGGAGATAGGACAGCTCCACTTCGGTGAGCCACAGCTCGTGACCGAAGCTCGCGAGTCGGCAACACCTGCCGCAAGCCTCGCACGCAGCCACGCTGCCCCGAAGCTCTCGGTCGAGATCTCGGTAGATATCCGCGAGCCCCTGGCGCGTCGAGACGTCTAGGGGCGCGATAAATGCTCCTATGGATGTCGGGCGATGCGGCACATCTTTAAACGGGGGGCTACTTGCGGGCCAACAGCGTCTCGAGCTCTTGGACGTCCGCCTCGCTCATGGTGGTCAGCTTACCGGCATCGAAAGCCGATTTGATCTCGTCCAGTGTGTAGTACTTCGGCGAAACGCGGCTGATCTCGGGCAAGGATGCGAAGATATTGCCGTGAGCATCCAGAGAGTGCACTCCCGGGGGAAACTTGATCTCCGTACCACCGCCGCGCTGCGCCTTGGAGGACACGCCTCGGTTCATTTTTTCTGCTTTTGCCATAGTCTCTTCCTCGTCTTTTAATGCGAGATCGCTCGGCCCTCATGGGACCGGCGTGGTCGCTTGATTTTTAAAAACCGGGTCTTATTTACCTATCGAAATTGCCCCAGTCAAGCGCGACTTTGAAGTGAACGCTCACGCGTCGAAGCCGTCGGATCTCACAAAAGGGGTCGCCCGTCGAAAGCTCGACTCTCGACAGGACCGGCGCTACTGCTGGTCACCGCAGATGAGACACTTCCACATCTGCTTGTAACCGCCGCCTTCGCCCTCGCCTTCGCCCTCGCCTTCGCCCTCGCCTTCGCCCTCGCCTTCGCCCTCGCCTTCGCCCTCGCCTTCGCCCTCGCCCTCGCCTTGATCGGTGGTGTCGATGGCGCTGTCGTCGTCACGGGCGCTGCCGCCGTCATCGTCGCCGCAAGCGACTACGGCAAAAGCAAAAAGAGCGATTAAGAGAGCAATCAGAGCTTGTTTCAACATTCGGAGACCTCCATTTAGTGACTTTTCCTACTCTCTTACGGTGGGAGAGCAACTTTATTTTCGTCATGGACCACCGTCCACCCTCGGGCCTCGCCGCCTTACCTTTAAAGCAGCGCAGCGGCCCAACCCCACATGGATGAGACGCGAGCATCCACAGCTCCAGCGAGCGGGCTCGTTTCAGCTCGACAGGGAGCTTACCTCGAACTTCGCGGAATATTCAACGATTTTGTTAAAAAAAATTCAGGCGAAAGCATGCTAGAATCGCCGGAACATGAACCGCGCCCCGACAAAGCGCCAGGACGATTGGCGCTGGCAGCTCGCTCATAGGATCTGCGACCCGACCGCCCTGGGCATGGCCCCTCATCGAGCCTGTGCGCTATCTGAGTCGGGGGGCGCCGTGTTCCCCATGGCGGTGACGCCTTACTACGCGTCCTTGCTGCAACCGGGCGATCCCGACGACCCTTTGCGGATCATGTGCCTGCCGGATCCCAAGGAGACCCGGCGCTGCGAGCATCTTCGCTTCGACCCCATAGACGAGCTGAGGCACTCGCCGATACCGGGACTGGTGCGGCGTTACCCCGACAGAGCCGTCCTCCTCGTCTCAACCTCGTGTCCGGTCAACTGCCGTCATTGCACCCGCCGCTCCATGGGCAAAGGCCACCTGACGGCCCTGACCCCCGAAGGGTTTCAAAGCGCCCTCGAGTACCTGACCGAGCGACCGGAGATCAGGGATGTGATCTTATCGGGCGGCGACCCTTTAACCCTGGAGGACAGGGCTCTCGAGTCCATGCTCCGGGCCGTGCGCAAGATCCCCTCGGTGGACATCGTCCGCGTCGGGACCCGCGCCCCGGTCACCCTGCCCATGCGCGTGACCACCGAACTGGCAAACATGCTGGCGCGGCATGGGCCGCTTTACGTCAACACCCAGTTCAATCATCCGCGGGAGCTCACAGGCCAAGCCGCGGACGCGGTGGCTCGTCTGGTGGACCGGGGCATCGTGGTGTCGAACCAGGCGGTCTTGCTGCGGGGCGTCAATGACCGCCCAGAGACGATGCTCGAGCTGTGCCGCGGGCTTCTGCGGGCCCGCGTCCGCCCCTACTATCTGTTCTTGTGCGATCTTTGGGAGGGGCTGGAACACCTGCGCACCCGAGTCGACGAAGGGCTCGCCATTATGGAGCACCTGCGCGGGCGCATCTCGGGCATGGGGATCCCCCAGCTCGTGGCCGATCTCCCCGGAGGAATCGGCAAGGTGCCCATCTCTCCCAACCACATCGTCGCGCGCTACCCCGACAGGACCGTGCTGCGCGCGCTGGACGGCCGGGAAGTGACCTACCCCGAACCGGAACCGGCTCGCCGAAAAGATAGGGCGATCAGCGGATCCACTCCATGAAAGCGAAGGCCTCTTCGCGAGAGATCGAGACCAACCAGCCCGTGGTGCGCCCCTGCCACACGATCCAACCGATCATGGCCAGCCAGGCGAGCCCCATCACGAGCCTGACCCGGTTCCAATAGACGTCGGCCCGCTTTTTTCGGAAGGGAATGACCAAGGTGACGAAGAGGGCGAGCCCGAACCACCGGTTGATGACCAGGACGGCGTACACGGCCGAGACGACCATGAAAAATCGCAAGAGAAACTGGGTCTTGGGGATCCCGAGACGGACGGCGGTTGTGCGCACGCCGGTCTGAACGTCCTCGTCGTGATCCCTGATGACCTGGATCGACTCAAAGCACGCCGAGAACAAGGCGAGCTGCGCCACAAGGGCCCAGCCCATGACGCTATCGAGCGGGAAGCCGACCAAGGGCATCGCCGCGCCCCAGGTTATCATAGCGATCACGTCGACATACGGCATGCGCTTGAGCTTCCAGGAGTAGATCCAGCAGATCCCGGCGCCCGCCACCACCGCGACGATGAGCCCCTTGGCGTAAAACCAACCAAAGACCACGAGGCCGACGGCCAAAACCCACTGAATCGCCGCCGCCGCGACCATGTGCTCCTTGAGATACCGGGCTTTCGTGTGGTCTTTATTCGGAGAAGACAAGTCTTGATCGACGTCGTAGTAGTCGTTGGTCAAGTACGCCAAAAGATTGAGGAGCAGGCCGAAACCGAACCTCACCGTCATGTCCGCCCACGGCAGCCCCACCGCGAGCATGATAGCCGCGGCCGCGAACATGTTGGCCATCTCGAGCTTTTTGAGACGAAAAACCGCGACGTCGAATAGAATCTTTAATGCAGCAAACATTGTCTCACTTCCCAAATATAAGACGCCTCGTTCAGTAGCCGTTGACGATTTCGAAGTCCGGCGGATGAGGCGCCCGCACGCGTATGAACCCAACCGGGTCGTGCTCCATCGGTTCTTTTTCCACTTTGCAGTCCGGCTCGCAGACAAACGTCTCCAGCCAGTGATATCTCAAGACGACGTCCTCGTGAGGGTCTGTCCCCTTGACCGAGATGGTGTTGAGGCTCGCCTCGACCTTTCCGCTATTTTTGGCGAAGTAGCTCACATCCACCGTGGTGCGGTAAAGCCGGTGCACCGGTTCCATGAACCCGACCGGCTCTAAGAGAGTCCCCTCGTATTTCTCGATCTCCAGATCGAGGCGCGATAGCAGCACCCACTTGACCGCGTAGTCCTCGAAGTACTGCTTGAGGGCGTCGTGGCCGATGTCGCCTTGCTCGTTGCGGCGAAACAGGTTGGCCGCCGAGTGCTCCAGGTTCCGCTCGAGGAACCCGCCGAGGATCTCCGAGTCGGTGCGCCAGGCCAAGTGCTCCCCGAGGATCCACCACTCCACCAAGACGCGGCCGTCTTCGGTGTCGTGCTCGCTTAGCCAGTCCGCGATCTTTGTAAAGTCCTCGAAGGTCTTGTGGTGGCGAAACTCCATCTGCCGCCCTTTGCTGCCAGGCACGCGCCTGAAATCCGGATTGATCGCGACGTTGGCCATCTCGTCTTCGTCCGTCAGCTGCGGGTCGGGCAAGAAGTTCGGCAAAAAATACAGGGCATCTCGCGCCCAGCTCGTCGTCGTCAGAACCAGGCCCACGGCAAACACGGCGTAGGCGGCCTTGGGCCAGCCGCTCAGCGCCCCTTCACGGATCGCCCGGGTCAAAAAGGCCGCCGCCGGGATGATCGTGAGATACATAGCCGGCATCACGTGGCGGTACGGTTGAATCTGAGAGAAGACGAGGTTGTAGCCTCCCATGTACGCCACGGCGAGCATGGAGAAAATGCCGATGACGAAGGCCCAGAAGCGATCGTCGCGATCCTTGCGCCACAGGTAGAGGCAGACCACCGCCAGCGCCAAGAAGGTGAACCGAAACCCGGTCCTGTTGTCGAGCACTCCGGTGACGAGGGGCTCTTTGAGCAGGCCCATGTAGTCGGTCCAGAAAAACGACAGCGTGCTTTGGCAGTAGAAGGCCGAGTTGAGGATGTAATGCCAAAACCGAAAGGCCACGATGAGCCAGTAGGCGTTTGTGGCGAGCACCATGGCGGCCGCGCCCCACAACCCGGCATGCTGCCGAAGGGACAGGCTCTTCCATTTCTGGACGTACAGAGTCACCATCGGGAAGACGAGGATGACGAAGGAGTACGGGTGGATCAGGTGCGCGATGCTCAAGGTCACCGCGAGCAAGACCCCGTGACGGGCGCGCCCGTCTTTTAAAAAGCGGTACAAGAGCCCCAGCGGGAGCAAAAAGAAGTACCCGGCGAAGCCGTAGGCCACCATCCCCACCCACCAACACCAGTGAGGGAAGGAGTCGAAGTACCAAAGCGCCAAGGCCATCGCCATGGCCGCGAGGGACGCCCACCGGTCGAGGCCGAACAGCCGCGCCGAAAAGAACGCCACCCAAGGGACCAAGAGGTGCGCCAGCAGGATGAACAGGTTGAACGCCATCCCCTTGGGCACGCCCAGCTTCCACAGGGCGAAGGTCCAAAGCTCCCAGCCCTTGTTGTCCGCGTCGAAGATGGTCCCGTTGGGGTATCCGGCGAGCAGGTGAGGGTCGTAGGCCCAGCTCTTGCCCCAGCCGTCGAGCGCTTCGGTGACCCTCCAGACCTGTTCGATGTGGGTGTCGAAGTCGAGCCAGGAGTTGGGCTCTTCGCTAAAGATGAGCCAGGGACGCTCGTAGTAAAAAGTCCCCAGAAGGTGCAGCACGACCACCAGCGCGAGCGCCAGGGCAAATCGATGACGCGACCAAACGGTCTGCGCTTGCGGCGACTTGGGCGCCTCTTCGGTGGTGGGGCTCGAGCTCATCGCGGGCGATTATAGCGGCGGCGCACCGCCCGGGCAATCCATCAAAACGCAAGACCATGCAAATACACGCATTTCAGCAACTTTTCTTTTCGACCAAAGACGCTCTATCATGGGGCCATGAATGAGGAACATGACCACGAACCGGATTGGAACCCGGACGAGCCGGTGGAGATGCCCATCGACGGCATCTTGGACTTGCACACCTTTTCTCCAAAGGAGATAAAGCAGCTCGTGCCCGACTACATCGAGGCCTGTCTCGAGCGGGGGATCACCGAGGTGAGGATCATTCACGGCAAGGGAAAGGGGACCTTGCGCCGCATCGTCCACGCGGCGCTCGACAAACACCCGGCGGTAGCCCGCTACCGCCTCGACTCCCAAGGCCGCAGCAGCTGGGGAGCCACCCTCGTGGACCTCCAATTCCCAAAAAAGCCGTAGCGCAGCAAACCGCGTCTTCCTCTGGAAGAGAATTGACATCGGTTTTGTTAGAGCCGAAAAACGGGTAACGCACGGCAACGCTCTTTTAAAAGGTCGAGACAGCCGCCATGAAGACTTTTTTCAAAATACTGACGTTTCTGGGCATCTTGGCCGCAGGCTTCGCGCTCTTCGCGTTCTTGCGATCCTCGCGCAGCGCGCCGGAGCAAAAAACCGATAAAGACCTGGCCCCGATGGTGGAGACCACCGCCGCCTCGAGCGCCGACGAAGCCGCGGTGGTGCGCGCGTCGGGCACCGTCGTCCCGGCGCGGTCCGTGACCATCACGCCCCAGGTGGCCGGCAAGATCGTGTGGCGAAGCGAGGACCTCGTCCCCGGAGGCCGCGTCTCCAAGGGACAGGTGCTCGCCCGCATCGATCCCGCGGACTACGATATCGCCATCGCGCAACAAAAATCACGGGTGGCCCAGGCCCA
>JAABTR010000262.1 GCA_011389755.1 Deltaproteobacteria bacterium
GTGCGGTCCACTGGAGCTTGCCCCCGGTTTCGGCGCCTATGGCCTTCATGCTCTCATCCCCTTTGCCCCATCAGAGTGCCGAGGAGCTCTTCTCGGGTAAAGGGCTTGGCCAAAAGGTGGATGGAGGCGGGATCGATTCCGTGCTGGGACAAAGCCTCGAAGCCGTAGCCGCTCATATAGACGACCTTCATAGTCGGAAACAGCGTAGCGACCTTGGCGCCGAGCTCTAGGCCGGTCATGCCGGACATGACGATGTCGGTCAGCAAGTAGTCCATGGGCTGGGCCTCTCGGTCCAGGAGCTCCAGGGCGGCCTCTGCGCTGCTCGCTTCGAGCACGTGGTAACCGGCGGCGGAGAGGATCTTTCGGATAACGGCTGCGACGGGGGCTTCGTCCTCGACCACGAGGACTCTTTGGCCACTGCCTTGGGTTTTTGCCCAAACAGGCGGCTGGGAGCTCACAGCCGCGGACTCGTCGGCGCTCGGGAGGTAGACGGTCATTCGAGTGCCCTTGCCCTTGGCGCTGAGGACGTCGATGGCCCCTCCTGCCTGGTGCGTGCAGCCATAGACCATGGCGAGGCCCAGGCCTGTGCCCTTGCCCGGGCCCTTGGTGGTGAAAAAGGGCTCGAAGATCCTGGCCGCCGTGGCGGCGTCCATGCCCTTGCCCGAGTCTCGGACGCACAGGCTCAGGTAGCGCCCCCTAGGCAGCTCCCCAGTGGTGGTTTGTCTGGGTGTCTCGAGCGTCACCCAGTCGGTCTGGATGGCCACCTCTCCGTTGGCCGGCAGGGCGTCGCGAGCGTTGACCACCAGGTTGACGAGGATCTGCTCGAGCTGGACCTTGGGAAAAAAGATCCGGCCGAACTTCGGGGTGAGCTCGAGGCTGAGTTTGTAGTTCTCGCCAATGAGGCGGCTGAGCATCTTCGACAAGTCGCTGATGACATCGCTTGGATGGAGCAGGGCGGGTCTGACCACTTGCTTGCGGCTAAAGGCCAAAAGCTGCGCGGTCAGAGCGGCCGCTCGGTTTCCGGCTTTGACGATCTCTTGGGCGTCGGCCTTGGCATCGGCATCCGTGGCCGACTCCACCAAGAACTCGCCATAGGACAGGATGACCGACAGGAGGTTGTTGAAGTCGTGGGCCACGCCTCCGGCCAGTCGGCCGATGGCGTCCATCTTCTGGGCCTGGAAGAGCTGCTCTTCCAGCTCTTTTTGGGCCGTGACGTCGGCCATGACGTACACGCTGCCGATAACTGTGTCGTCTGCGCCGCAGATGGGGTCGCGACGAAACGAGTACCATTTGTTTTTGAACTCGATGAAGCTCTCCACCCGTTCCAAGCCGGAGTCGAATCCCGGCGGAGGGGTCGAGCTCACAGACCCGCTCGCCTCCTTGAGCAGGGCGCTCAGAGGTTTGTGCAGGATGTCCTTGTCCGTCCGTTCGAGGAGGTCCAAGGCGGCCTGGTTGGCGCGCAGGACCAGGCCTTGCCTGTCGAGCAGGCAGACGAAGGACCCAATGGCGTCAAAGGTGCTCTGCCACGCCTGGGCCGCCTCTTTCTGAGCCGCCTCTGCCCACTTGTGCTCCAAGACCCGAGCCGAGAGGGCCTCGTTCTTGTCTTCCTTGAGCAGCTTGATGCGATCGGCCAAGGCGAACGAAAAAAGCATCACCATCGCAGCCGAGCCCAAGTGAATGCTGTGGGTTGTGAAAAAGGAGTTGGGTACAAGGCCCAGGATTCGAAGTCCGTAAATTGTTGACCCTACGAGGAAGGCAAACAGGCCAAAAAGGAAGAAGCGCGCCGGAGTGTAACCGCGAGCTTTCCAAACGTATATCGTGGAAGAGGTGATCGGGATGAACCAAATGATCGTGCTCACCACAACGACCTTTGCGCTGGACTGATAGGGAGCGAACATCGCTATCGGTACCAAGCAGAGAATAAAATAGAAAATGCCTTTGAACATTCTATGGAGGGCAACGCCCTGGGATCGGATTTTGAGAAAATGCGCCGTGAAGACGGTTCCAAAAAGCCCAGCGAAGACTACGGGCACGGTGCTCGATCTCGTTGCAAGTCGAGGCAGGTCGTGGAGCAAGTACTCATAAAGAACGCCTTCCATGGATAGGAGGAACGAAGCATAGCTCACAACGAGTCCGGTGTAGGCGAGGTAGGTTCGATCGCGAACGCTGAAAAAGAGAAAAAGATTGTACAGAGCCATGACCAGCATGAGCCCGGTCAGGATTCCCCAAAAGATCTGCTGCTCGTGTGTGTTGCGAAAGTACTTGAAGACATCCTGCAGCAGCAACGGAAACTGCAAGGAGCCCTCAGTGGAAAACCGCAAAGTATACGTTTGCGCGCTTTGCGGCTGGACGATCAGCTCGAAGATCGGATTGCGGCTCTTGACAATTCGGTCTTCAAACGGTTCTTGATCACCGAGCTTCAAAACGTCAAAGTCACCCGATGGTTGCGGGACATAGAGCGCGACCGTGTCGATAGAGGGGTAGTCGAGCTCGAGCAGGCACTTCACTGGGTCTGGGCCGCGGTTGACCAGCTCGAGCCTGGCCCAATAGGCAGAGTCTGTGAAACCAAAGTTTGGCTTGTCCGATTCACTGGGCTCAAAGCGGGAAAGCAGGGCAGGGCGAGTGACCTCTTCGATGGTCAGGGATCCCTGTTCGTCCTCGAGGAGCAGGAGATGGCCGCCGACGAACTGAGAGCCGCACCCGTCTGTCACGTCCAGAGCCTGCGCGTTCTGGGCATTGAGGTGGAAAGGCAACAGCGCTACAGTCGCGACCAGCAAGAACCCACAAAGCCCTCGAGTGAGGGGGTCGAAGACCCAGTCTCTCATGGGCACAAAGCCTAGCACAGGTGTGGTGGGGGGCCAGGCTCCGAGGCCCTTCGTGAGGGAGGCAGGTACGAAAGCCATGGGCGCCCAATGTTTGGCAGCGGTTCAGGCGGCTGATGCGGCTGGCGCGTCGATTTTTTCCGGTGATCGGCGGTCTAACGAAAAGCTTTTCGTTGACGGGATCCGTGTTACGGTTGTCGAATTCAAAGACAAGGAGGATCGAAATGAAAGAATTTCGAGGCGTTCCGGTTATCCGATTCGTCGAGGTCATGGCGATGCTGTTCGTCTGCGTCTGCTTCACCTGGGCCTGTGGTGATGATGATGGGGGAGGTACCGCGAGCTCTCAGACGACTGGGGATCCGAGCGATTCGGGCGAATCGGATACCGGGAAGGACCCGGGCCGGGATGTGGATACCGGCAGTGGGGCGCAGCAGGGTGGTGTGACGATGACGAACGACGAACTCGCCGCGAGTCTTTGTCAAAAGTGGGAGGAGTGTTACTCGGCCCAGTACCCCTTCTCCGATGATCTCGAGATGTGCGTGTTTGTCGTCAAGAGAGATGTGCTCGGCTCCAACTGCGATTCATTCGATGGAGAAAAAGCGTATGCGTGTAATGACGAGCTATCGCAGATGAGCTGTGGAACCTTCAACCCGAACGTCCCCGCCCAGGGGCTTCCCTCGGTTTGCTTCGAGCTGTGCGGCGAAGGGGACACGGGGTGGATCGATACCGACGTCCCCGCAGACACCGATGCACCGGAAGACACGGGCGCTGGTCATGGCGAGGACGTGGTTTTCTCCTGTGACCGCTCGGACGATGCCGAGGCTCCGCATTGCGAGGAGTTCTTCGGTTCGACGTGGGAGAGCGCGCCCGACTTACCCGCGTTGTGCGGTGACGCCGAGCGTTATTCCACTGAGCCTTGCCCGCGCGAGGGCTGTTTTGGGATCTGTGAGATAGCCCAGGCAGGCACGCGGATGGTCTACTATTCCGAAGTGGATCCCCTCTCTGCTTGCGCCGGGTTCTCTTGGACGGGCTGCTGAATCGAGCGGCTCAATCGAGTTGGTCGGGCTCGAGGTAGCGATAGAGGGTCCGGCGGCCGATGCCGAGCGCGGCGGCCGTTCGGCGCTTGTTGCCATCGAACCGCTCGAGGGCATAGCGGACGTATCGTTTCTTGAGGTCCTCGAAGGATGGGAGTTCTTTGTCGTCCACGAGGGCGCTGAGCACCTGGCTTGAGTGCCCGAAACGCCCGTAGTGTTCGGCCACCCTCGCGCCGAGATGCTCGAGACGGATCTCGGAGTCCCTGCAGAAGGTCACGCCGCGCTCCACGATGTTTCCGAGTTCGCGGACGTTGCCGGGAAAGTCGTAGCTCTGCAGGGCTTCGAGGGCCTCCGAAGTGAAGCCGTCGACCTGCTTATCGAGAGCCAGGCGGAATCGTGAGAGGAAGAGGGCGGCCAGCTCCTCGATGTCTTCCGGCCGCTCCCGAAGCGGCGGCACCTCCAAAACGAAGGTCTCGAGCCGGTAGTAGAGGTCGCGGCGGAGCTCACGGTCGTCGATCTGGCTTACGACGTCCCCGTTGGTCGCGGCGATGATGCGCACGTCGACGGGCTTCTCTCGATCGTCACCGACCTTCCGCAAGGTCCCTTCCTGAAGTGTCCTGAGGAGCTTCGCTTGGACTGGCAACGGGAGCTCGGCGAGCTCGTCGAGCAAGACTGTGCCTCCGACGGCCGATTCGAACAGCCCCTGACGCGTCGTGCCGGCTCCCGTGAACGCACCCGCGACGTGGCCGAAGAGCTCACTGTCGACGAGCCCCTCGGGCAAGGCTGCGCAGTTTAGGGCGACGAACGGCCCCTTGGCTCGAGAGCTCTCGGCGTGGATCGCACGCGCCACCATCTCCTTGCCCACGCCGCTCTCACCCAAGATGAGCACCGGCCCGGCAGCGTCGGCGAGCTGACGGATCTGCCCGAAGAGACGCCGCATGGGAGCAGAACGGCCGACGATTCCGTGAAAGCTCGTCTCCGGAAGGGCTCTTTGATGTTTGCGCACGAGCCCCTTCAACCGCTGAACGTCCAGGATGCGATCGAGCCGCAGCCGGAGGTGATCCAGATCCAGCGGCTTCGTGAGAAAATCGTCTGCTCCGGCTTTCAGGGCATCGACTGCCTGGGCGATCGAGCCGAAAGCGGTGATGACGACGAACGCGGGCGAGTCGCTGAGGCGGCGCACGTCCTCCAGGAGATCCAGCGCAGTGCCGTCCGGAAGGCGGAGATCGGCCAGCACCACGTCAGGCTCACTTTGCTCTAAAGCGTCTCTTGCGCCTGCTATGTTCCGTGCCGATGTTACATCGTAGCCGTGTTCTCGAAGCTCGTCCTCGAGAAGGAGCCGCATGCCTGCGTCGTCCTCGACGAGGAGGAGTTTCGAAGGCTGCTGCGTCACGGGCTCAGCTCGCATGGGATCCGACCTCCTTGCCCAGCGATTTTGCGGTGCGAGTCTCGGAGGGTAACCGGGCGAGCGGCAGGGTCAAATCGAAGCGCGCACCTCCCAGACAGCTGTCGCTCACCTTTACCTCGCCGCCGTGCTCGTGCGCGACGGCTGAGACGATCGCGAGCCCGAGCCCGGTTCCTTCTTCGCTTCGGGTTGTGAAGAATGGCTCGAAGACGCGTCTTTGCTGTTCCAGCGGGACACCCGGTCCGTCGTCTTCTATGACGAAGCAGATTTGAGCACCTGTCGGGTACCAGCGCGCACGCACATGCCCTCCGGGCGAAGCTTGCAGTGCATTTCGAATCAAGTTCACGAGGGCCTGCTCGGCCCGAGAGGGATCGATATCCAGAAACACCGGGGTTTCCTCGCTGCAAATCTCCAATCGCCCGACCTCGAACTCTTTTGCCTGGGCGACGACGATCGTGTGGACCGAAGACATGAGCTCCCCCGCCTCAACCCGC
>JAABTR010000263.1 GCA_011389755.1 Deltaproteobacteria bacterium
CGCCCGACCTCGAACTCTTTTGCCTGGGCGACGACGATCGTGTGGACCGAAGACATGAGCTCCCCCGCCTCAACCCGCCGACGCCGGGGCGTCTCCCGCCGCCCGAAGTCCAGCACCTCCCGGACGAGCCGCTCCATCCTGTGCACTTCGGTGGTCATCGACTCGAGCTCGCGCACTGTCGGCGCTGCGAGGTCATCGCGTCGCATCAGGCGCTGCAAGCGCCCCTCGACCGTTCCGAGAGGTGTCCCGATCTCGTGGGCGATTCCCGCCGCCAGCCGTCCGATCGAGGCGAGCTTCTCCGATGCGGCGAGTCGGTTCTGCAACTCGAGTCGCTCCTCCCGGATCCGGACGAGTCGTTCCTCTGCGCGCTGGATCGAGTCGAGCATCGCATTGAGCTCTTCGGCCACGCTGCGCACTTCGTACGGGCCGCTGATCTCTGCCCGGTGCGATCGGTCTCCCGCGCCGATACGAGCGATGGAACTGTGCAACCTCCGGAAGGCGGCTCCCGCCGCGCCCCGGTAGCCCAGGATCAGCGTGACCGTCATCACGAAGGTGAAGGCCAGCACCACCGCGAGACCGTCGGTCCGAAGCCGCGACATGAAGGTGTCGATGTCGGTCTTGCGTCGCGTGATCCGAAGCAGCCCCGTGCCGCGGTCCCCGCCGAGCCGTACCGGCACATAGTAGGAGTACACCGGCTCTCCCTGGATGAGGCCGTACTGCCCGCCGCCGCGCGGTCGGTGTCGCAGATCTGCGGCGGCATCGGGTCGGTGCCGCTCTTTCACCGTGCCGACGGACGCGAGCAGCTCGCCCTCCTCGCTGTACAGATAAGCGCCGTACACGCGGCCGATGTCGAGCGCCGATTCGAGCGCGCTGCGAAGGCTTCCATCTCGTTGTCTCTCGAGCGCGTGGCTGACCGGTTTTTGTAGCGCCCGCGCCACCATCTCGACATCCTCTTGCATCCGGCGCTCGAACTGCCGCTCGAGCGCGCCCATGACGAACGAGCCGGCCAGCCCGACCACGAGCAGCATGGGCAGCCCGATGCAGAGCAGCATGCGCGCCGGAAGAGTCTGAAGATATGTGCCTATGCGTAACATGTGTCAAAATGAGGCCACTCGGGGTGGCCTGAGAGGACACCTTAAGCCTTACCTCGGCGCGATGTCAAATGGCACAGTACTTGCTCCAGTGGGGCAGGGAACGCAATGAAGGAGGTTTGCCTTTGGCAAAAAATCAGAAACTGAGGAGGATGACATTGAACGATTCGAGACCCACGCGATGGTTCGTTTGGCCGATTGGAGCGCTTCTGTTCGTATGCGGCTGCGCAGGATCGAAGCCCGGCTTGGCGACCGCGGAAGAGGATTACGGGCAAGAGGTGCCGTCGGAACAACCACAGGAGCAAACACAACCCAATATGCAAGAACCGGCCGAGCCCGAATCGCCGCCGGCAGCAGGACCGCAAGAGGCTCCCATCGGGGCGCCGGCCGATTCCGTCACCAATGACGAGATCAACGCTTTCGCGGACATTCAGATCGCCCTTGTACCCCTGCAGGAGCAGTTCTCCCAGCAGGCTCAGTCGGGAGCAAGCCAAGAAGAACTGCTACGGCTGCAAGGTCAGTTGGAACAACAAATGGCTCAGATAGTTCAGGAATCGGCGCTGAGCCAGGAACGATTCAACGAGATCGGGGCGATGGTCCAGCGCGACGGGGACCTGCTGCGCCGGGTGCAGACGGCAATCCAGCAGAGAACAGGAGGATTCTGAGTCATGCAAAACTGTAGAAACAGCTCTCGACACCCCCGCCACGGCTGGGCCTTCCTGGCAGTCGCGGTTGCGATATTGGCTCTGGGATTCGGTGGATGCAAAAAGGAAACGAAAGAAGGGTCGGCGGAGCCGCCGAGCGTCCCCGATCCGTTGGAGCCGGCTCCGAAGCCAATGCCCGTCGAGCCCAAGGCTCCTCCCGGTCAACCGGACGGCGCCGGGGCCCGGCCTGCCCCCGACGCGAAGATGCCCCCTGGCGGCGCGGAGAAAGGCTCGGTCTCGCAAGGTGATATTGAAACCTTCATTCAAATCCGATCGAAAATCTCACCGCTCCAACAGCAGCTTGCCATGCAAGCACAAGCGGGAGCCAGCCAAGCAGAACTGCAAAAGCTGCAAGGCCAGCTGCAACAGCAGGCCGAGCAGATCGTTCAGGCATCGGGGCTGACTCAGGAACGATTCAAGGAGATCGCGACATCGATCCAGCGCGACCCGGTCTTGATGCGCCAAGTGCAAAAGCAGATGCACAAGGCAGAAGAGGGGGCGGCGCCACGATAGTTTCTGCTCATGCCACGGGGGTCCACGACGCAGAGGAATGAGGGGGTGCAACCGGGGAGGATCTTGCCCCCTCATTTGGCGCGATGACAAGACAGGGAGCCAGGGCAGCGGAGACAATGCCGTCCCCTCGCACCCCTTGTGGTCTCAGACCACCGGCGGCATCTCTTGGCAGGCGACCTGCATGGTATCCAGCGCCTCTTTGAGACCGATCCACAGGTCGCCTGCGCAGATGTCCCCGAAGAAGCCGTTGTCTTTGCACAGGTCCACGAGCTCCTTCAAGCGTTTGGCCGTGTCCGCCTTGCCGAAGTCCGACTGGCACTGCTGCTGTGCGGCGATGGTGACGACCACGTAGCGGTCCTCGCCGCCTGTCAGGTTGTCGAGGAACTGCTTGGTCTCGACAGGCGGGTAGAGCCCGACGCTCTTGTCCTCGTCGCAGTCGGACGCCCCTGTGGCGCTGACGACCATCCGTCCGCCCTCCTCGATGGAGCAGTCGTCCTCGTCCGTGATGATGACCACCACGAGCAGCGAGTCGCCCTGGGGGTCGTAGAAGCCCGCGTTGGTGCCGCCGGGCTCGAGACGGGGGCCGAGCGCCTCCTGGATCACGGCCATCGGCATCTCGACGACGGTCCCGCTCAGCCCGACCGTGGCCATGCAGTTGAAGGTGTCGACGACGTCGGGCGCCGGCCCCTCCAGCCAGGGATCGGTCAGGCCGCAGTTCGGTTCCGGGGGCGAGTCCTGGCCGAGGAGCAGGCCGTCATCCAGCTCGGTGCCGCCGTATTCGCTCGTCATGTCCGCGCCGTTTTGCTTGAAGTTTCTCAAGATTCCGATGGTGGTGACGCCGACCCTGTACTCGAGGGGCGTGCCAGCCGGCGTCCGGTAATCGTCGAGCACTTCGATGAATTTGGGGAAGTTCGCCTTGAGGTTCTCCTGCTCCTCCCCCATCGAGCCCGAGTCGTCGATGACGAACAGAATATCCATACCGGTGCAACCATCGCCCTTGTCGTCGCCCGAGGCCGGTCCCTGGTCGGTCCCGTCCTCCGTCGATCCGGAAGCCGGCTCGCTGTCGCCGTCGTCCGTGTCGCCCGCGGTGTCGCCGTTCGAGCCGTCATCGGTCGATCCCGACTCCCCGCCTGTGCCGCCGTTCGCCCCAGACAGGGACCTGGGCTTGTCTGCCTCGCAGGCGATCCCGAGCCAGGCCGAGGTCAGCACCAAAAACAAGAGTTTCGTCTTCATGATGTCTCCTCTCGCGCGAAGAACCTCGCGCCCCGCTAGAGCTCCGAAAGAAAAGGGGCGTCACCTTCTGGCGACCCGTATCCCACCTCAAAAAGGGGCGAGACCACGGGACGACAGTATCATCCCAAGCCGACACCTCAAACATGGAAAAAAGAGATTTGGATTCTTTGGATTCGCTGCCATTTGTTTTGTGCGCTGTGCCGCTGCGGCCAGGCAGTAGAGGAAGATGCTGGTAGTGCGCTTGGGTGGGCTTGAGCGGGCTCCGATTTTTTTTGACACCTTTTGGGCGAGCTTTGCAACCTCTGTCTCGACACAGGTTCTGTGGCAGATCGGGATGGTGCCGCTTAACGAAAAAAAAGAGGTAAAGTTATGACCAAGACAAGAATGCTCGAGGATCGATTGTCCCAAAACTGGTTCCAGCTGATATTGGTTGCAGTTTCTGTTGCCTTTGTCAGTCATTGTACTTCGGAGGGCACTCCCGGTCAGCACGCTGACTATCAAGATGTATGTGAGCAACCCGGGGAAATACCGGATGACCATCACCAGCCGGCGCAATCATAGCGGGGAATGCGCCGGTGCTGCAAACGATCAATGCAATGATGTCTTTACGAACGTCAACGGGAAACAGTGGTGCAAGACACTCGTGAAAGCCGCGTGGGATCAATGGATCACAGCCACACAACTCGAATGCAGCCACGGAAACTTCAGTGCTGCGGTCTACGATTTCCAGGCCGGTGAAAACACGCTCTTGCTGACCGGTCGCTCCCGCGGCGTGTTCATAGACAAGATCAGGTTCGAAAGAGAGTAGTTCGGAGGGCGACCGGACGCTTACCTCAAACGGTTTCTTGAAAATCGGTCACGGGGTGTGGGCTATTGCTTTTATAATCCGTTGAAAATGGATTGACACACCTGCACTGTATTCCTTGGATTTTTTCCATTTTCTTCCAAGAAAGGTTTGACAAACCTAGTTTCGATCGGCGATACGCTTGGGACAGCTTTTGCATGAGTGAAAGTTGTCTATTTTACAGGGGCTTTAAATTTACAAGGAGATTGAAGAATGCTGACAAGGAATGGGTTAATTGGTGTACTGGCTGCCATGCTGAGTGCGACATCGGGGTTGGCCGGGTGCGAGTCGACCAACGTCGACGAAATGGCCGAAGGTGAAATCTCGGTCGCCGAGAAGGAACAGGCGCTGACCTTGGACATCGACTTTCAGTACATGCGGCTCTTGCTCGAACACGAGTTCATGGGCGTTAACGACGAGATGGTTCGCTACAAACGCTATGAGTATATCGGCAATGAGGACGCGTACGTGATCTACCTCAACGGTCGCACCGAGTTCATCGAGAAGTACGACCCGATGTTCACAGCAATCTACGAGCAGTCTTGGGAAACCTCACAGGCGGAGACCTTGGCGGATCTGCCGATCACCTTCTTCGCCATCGACCACACCGGCCAGGGCGAATCCGGCGGGCTGCCGAGCCACATCGACGACTATCAGATCTATGTCGACAACGTCCATCGCCTCATCCAAAACGTGCATGTGCTGAACAAGCACAAAAAACCGATCTACCTGATGGGACGCAGCATGGGCGGCCTCATCGCGGCTCGTTTCGCGCAGCAGCATCCGGACCTCGTGGACGGACTCATCTTCGCTTCGCCCATGTTCGGCGTCAATCCCCCTCCGGGAACGGACATCAACTTGCTCAAAATGCTGGCGAGCGCGTACACGCAAGGGTTCGGCATGGGCAACCGCTGCGCCCGCGCGGTGGATCCGATGATCCTGGGTATGATCGCGACCTGCCAGAGCGACCCGACCGGAACCTGCCAGGGCTGCATGCAGACCGGCGGCGCAGCTGAGGGTTGCGGCGAAGTCACGTTCCCGATCTCCGCAGAGCTCCAGATTCCCTTCGATTGGGCAAATATGGGTGCGGGAATGGCGTACCTGAGGTCCGAGGATTCCATCGGGTGCAAGAAGTACCCGTCCCCCGAGTATGCTGAGGGGGTCTGCAAAATGATCGATGAGACCACTGGGGAATTCAACCCCAACTTCAACGGCACGACCAGCGACTACGACTACTGCTTCTGGATGCAGAGCAACCAGATGGCCGGTCCGGACATGACCTTTGGTTGGCTCCACGCGAGCTTCCAGGCAACAGACGAGGTGTTCAAGCCGCAGAACCTGGACAAGATTCGCGGCATTCCCAACCTCATCCTCTCCTCCCCGATCGATCCGATCGTGACCCCGGCCAGCCACCACGCCATGGCCCAAGAGCTGAGCAGCTGCAACCCGGGCGAGTGCGACAACATCGTCGAATTCCAGTCCAACCCGGCCGAGGGCCTCTTCTACTTCCACGAACTGCTCGCCGAGCGAGATCGTGCGTCGGTCATCACCGCGATCCGGACCTTCTTGACCAACGAGCTGGGTCTGTAGGACACGCTTCATTGGGGAGGCTGCCCTAAAGCTTCCCCCTTTCGCCCCCCCTCACGACATCTCCTGCCTCGAAAGCGCGGTCCCTACCGACGTACTTTGTCAGATGACGATTATGGTGTCACAGCCCCAAACGGCTTGAATAACGTCGACCTTTTGGCTCTTGACGTCTGCACAAGCGGAGCCGCAGAACTGAACGGCGGAATGCTCCGCGCCCAGCCAGCGCCATCCACGAGTCGTCGCGCAGTCCTTTGCGCCGATGTTGGGGATGGGTTGTTCGTCGAAAAGAATATTGACCTTGTTCGGGTCGGCAGCATCATCTGGGTCTTTGAGCTTCCAAGTGCAGCTGATTAACGAGCCGGCGACCATGTCGAAGGACTCCTCGAGCTTGG
>JAABTR010000264.1 GCA_011389755.1 Deltaproteobacteria bacterium
GAGTAGAGCCGGGGGATGAGATCCCAGACGGTGTGCTCGGTGCCGTCGTCGTCAAGGCAGCAGGGGATGACCGAGACCATCTCCTCCATGTGCTTGTGGCAGACCTCGAGCTGTCGAATGTGCCCGTCGCAGTATCTGTCGTAGACCCGGCCTTCGGCCTCTTCTTTGCTGATGACCCGGTTTCGAATGTTGTCTTCGTCGCCCCGTCCCGCGGTCAGGCCCTTGGGCCATCCGCTGCGCTGGACCACCGCGTGGACTGTCTTGAACTGAGGGGGGATCGTGAAACGCCGGGAGTAGCCGTAGCGCTTCGAGACGCGCTTGAGCGCCCAAAAGGGGCCGTAGCCGTCCACCAAGATGAGCAGATCGAAGGGGCCCATGGCGTCGCGCTCTTCGCCGCTTAGGATCTGAAAGGCGCGCAGCAGATCCACCGCACCGTAGCTTTTGACCACCGCGAACTTGAAGGCGTCGTCGCCGAGCTCGCGGCATATGCTCGGTAGACTTCTGGCGAGCGTGACATCAGAGCCGTCTCCGATGGTGCCCCGCCCGAATAGGAGCCTGATGTCCTCTCGGGAGAGGCCGCGCGTGCTTCGGATCTCGTCAACCGTGCGCGCGGCTTCGTAGAAACAGGTGCTGGTCTGCTTTTCGTACTTGCGGACCTGGGGCAGCCAGGTGATGGGGAGAGAGTTTTCGTATGGCGACATATTGAAGGCGTGGTCGGTGTCGCGCTGGGACGAGCTGTTCATTCCGAGCATGGCGACGCCCAGGATTCTTTTTCGCATACGCGCAAAGCTCCTTGCAGATAGGACTCGCAATAAACCTACCCCGCAGCTGGTGAGCGCACAAGTTTCGCATTGAGATGGTGCGACGAAGGGAGGTCTTTTTTTGGGGCTCTTACTCTTCGTAGCGGGGACTTATTTTGAAAAGATATGGTAGGGTGTTTATATATAGCCTTGACTCGAGACGCCGTTTCACCCCTCCAGGAAAGAGGCGAACTTCGTAAGAAGAAGCCGGAAGGAGCCCCATGAAGACCTTTTTGAAGCTCGCGATGGCCGCCGGGATGCTCGCGGCATGGCACGGTTGCAAGGAAGCCGAAGATGGGGGCCGAGAGGGCTCGGTGGATGGGACATCGCAAGATGATCTTAGCGATTCGCAGTCCCAAACCGACTCAGCCTCGGTCGATCCCGACACGGAGACGGTGGACGAGGGGCCGGTCGCCGATGGGACCTGGAAACACGGAGAGCTCGTCCCTGTTTGCGACTGCCCGGGCATCGGCGAGACCACGGCCGCCATGTTGTGCGCGGTCGATTTGTGTTTCGACGAAGAGATCGTCTTGGACAATGTCTTCTCCTCGCCCGTGGGCGCCGAGACCGAGGGGACCCACGTGGCGGTGGATCGATTCGGTGTCTCAGAAAACGGGCTGGGGCCGATGAAGGGGGGCTCGTACGCCATGCTGGGCACCGGCGAGGTGCTCGCCGCGGTTCACAACCAAGACATGCTCTCACAGGATGTCGACGAAGACCCTTTTTCCAACAACAAGTACGACCGGGCCTTCGACGTGATGGAGTGGCAGCTCCGGCTCCGGGCCCCGCAGGGCGCCAAAGGAATTCGTTTCAACTACGTTTTCTTCTCGACGGAGTACGAAGAGTTCGTCGGATCTGAGTACAACGACAAGTTCTATGTGTTCATCGAGGCCGACTCGACCAATGGGGGCGCCCGCACCGTGATCAACTTCACCGAGTGCCGGGATCCGGGCGCCTACCACGATTTTATTTGCGAACAAGACGCCGACTACTGCGAAGGCGGGGCCAAGTACTGCTACATCGCCATCAACACGGCGCTGTCGGAGTGCTGCTGGCTCAAAGGATGCCCTGGCGGCGTGGCCGAGACCGACATCGAGGGCACCGGCTTTAGCTGCGCTGCCCAAAAGAGCCAGGAGAAGAACGCGTTCGGGTTTCCGGCGATAGGCAGCGACAGGTTCGGCTCGTCGACGGGGTGGCTCGCCACCGAGTGGCCCGTCGAGCCCGGGGAAGAGTTCAACCTCATCTTCCACATCCACGACACCAACGACGCCAACTTCGACTCGCAGGTGATCCTCGACAACATCCGTTTCGTGGGCGAGGCCAAGGCCGGGACCATCCCCATCTGATTCCCCTCGACGTTCGCGTCGCCGCCTGATAATCACGAACCCGATATGAACGAGAGCAACAAGACGCTGACCCGCCGAGCGGGAATCGTGGGGCTAGGGACCTTGGCGTCCCGGGTGCTCGGGCTCGTGCGCGAGTCGGTGATCGCGGCGTATTTTCCCACGGCGGTGGTGGACGCCTACCTCATCGCCTTTATGATTCCCAACTCGTTTCGCCGGTTGACCGCCGAAGGGGCGTTCTCGATTTCGGTCACCTCTGTCTTCTCCAAAACCTGGTCGAGAGGAGATCTTGAAGCCAGCCGCGCGTTCGTTCGGGCGGTGCTGGGTTTTTCGCTCGTGTTCTTGGCGGCCCTGACCGTGGCGGGGGTCCTCGGCGCGCCGGGGCTCACCTGGCTCGCCGGGCGAGGGTTCGAGCAGTACCCCGAGAAGTTCGCGCTGGCCGTGAGCCTCACCCGGCTGATGTTTCCCTACGTCTTCCTCGTCAGCCTCATGGCGCTGGCCATGGGGCTGCTCAACTCCACGGGGCGGTTTTTCGCGCCGGCCTTTGGGCCGGTCCTGCTCAACGTGGCGATCATCGGCTCGGCGGTGGGGCTCACCGGCAGCATGCCCGCCCTGGGGCTGCACCCCATTTACTCCCTCGCGGTCGGCGTCATCGTCGGCGGGGTGGCCCAGCTCGCCTTCCAGATCCCGTCGCTGCGCCGCGCCGGGCTGCTGGTGTGGCCGCGCTGGGATCTGCGCCACTCAGGGCTGCGCCAGGTCCTGCGGCTGACCGGTCCGATGATCTTCGGCGCCGCCGCGTACCAGGTCGGGCTGTTCATCTCAAATGCCCTGGCGACCACCTTGGGACACGGCGCCGTCACCTACATCCAGTTTGCGACCCGCCTGATGGAGCTGCCCTTGGCGGTCTTGGTCATGGCCATCTCCACCGCGGCCCTGCCGAGCCTGTCGGCCCTCGTCGGAGGGGACAAGCTCTCCAAGATGAAGGACACCTACCGCCACTCTCTGCGCCTGGCCCTCCTCGTGGCCACCCCTGCCATGGTGGGGCTGGTGGTTTTGTCCGAGCCGGTGATCGCGGTGCTCTATCAGCGGGGGCACTTCAGCTATCACGACACCCTGGAGACCGCCGCCGCCCTGCGGTGGATGGCCCTCGGGATCTGCTCCATCGCCTTGCTCAGGCAGACCGTGCCGGTCTTCTACGCCCTCGAGCGGGTCAAGGTCCCGGTGCTCATGTCCGTGGTCTATATCGTCGCCTACGTGGCCGCCGCGATCCCTCTCATGGGGCCGATGGGGCACGAAGGGCTCTGCATCGCGCTGTCGGTGGGGGCGACGGTCCAGGCGATGGGGCTGGTCTTGGTGCTGCGCAAGACAGTGGGCGCCCTGGGCATGCGCGGGACGCTCTGGGCCTGGAGCAAGATGCTGGCGGCGACGGTGCCTCTCGCGGCGGCCGCTTTTGGAGTCTCCCTGCTGGGGGATTGGAGCCAGGGGGGCAACAGCGCGAGGAACATCGCGGCGCTGACCGGATCTTTGATCGCAGGGGGCGCGGCCTACTTTGCAACCGCCCGGCTCATGCGCCTGGCCGAGCTCGACGAGATCCTCGGCGCCCTGGGACGACGACTCAATAGGAGATGATATGCGAATCGTGGAGACCAAACTCATTGCCTCGGCCGGCACCTTGGCCAAGGTCCCGGCGCCCGAGTTCCCCGAGGTGGCCTTTGCCGGGCGATCCAACGTGGGCAAGTCGAGCCTCCTCAACGCGTTGACCGGCCGCCGCGGGCTGTTCAAGGTGAGCCAGACGCCGGGGCGGACCCGGACCATCGTCCACGTGGAGGCCCGCCTCGACACCGGGGCCAAGCTCTACCTGGTCGATCTTCCCGGCTACGGTTTTGCCAAGGTGGCCAAGGGAGCCATGGAGGCGTGGAAAAAGCTCATCGAGGGGTACCTCTCAAACCGCACCACCTTGCACCTCGTGGTGGTGCTCGTGGATATCCGGCGGGGTCCTGAGACCGAGGAGCTCGAGCTCGTCGACTTTTTGACCCACTACGGGATCCCGGCCCTCGTCGTGGCCACCAAGCTCGATCGCGTGGCGCGCAGCAAACAGAAGCTCGAGCTCGAGAGGCTGAAAAAACGCACCGGGATCGACGTCTTGGGCACGAGCGCTTCCGACAAAAGAGGCCTGGGCGCCCTGTGGCGCCGCATCGCGAGCCAGTGCGGGTACGGCGAGAGCTAGAAAAAAAATCAACTTGTTATGGATTCTTCGCGGGGGGTCAGCCAGCTCTCCTTAAACTGGGAGAAACGGCCGTCCGAGATGGCGCTGCGGGCGCCGGCGGTGAGCGCGCCGAAGTGGTGGAGGTTGTGCAGGGTTATCAGCCGCGAGACCAACATCTCCTTGACGTTGAAAAGGTGCCTCAGGTAGCGCCGCTCGAAACGGGCGCAGCACGGGCAGGTGCACCCCGGCTCCAGGGGGCGCGGGTCTTCGGTGTACTGCGCCTGCTTGATATTGATGCGGCCGCCCCGGAGGAAGGCCTGGCCGTTGCGTGCGTTGCGCGTGGGCATGACGCAGTCGAACATGTCGACGCCGTTCTCTATCCCCTCGAGCAGATCCTTTGGGGTCCCGACACCCATGACATATCGCGGCAAGCTCTCGGGCATGTGGGGGACCACCGCTTGGAAGATGCGGTACATGTCCTCGATGGGCTCTCCAACCGACAGCCCCCCCAGGGCCATACCGTCGAAGGGGAGCTCCTTGAGCTCGTCGAGGTGGCGCATCCTCAGGTCTTCGTGGATGGAGCCTTGGACGATGCCGAACTGGGCCTGTCCTTCGGGGCGCTCCAAGCTCACCTGGCGTTTGGCCCACGCGGTGGTGCGATCCATGGCGGCGGCCACCTCGTCTCTTGGGGCCAAGCCGGGGGGGCACACGTCGAGGACCATCGCGATGTCCGAACCCAGCGCCGCTTGGATCTCCACGGCCCGCTCCGGCGTCAGCTCGACGCGGGCTCCGTCGATGTGGGAGGCGAAGACCACGCCGCGATCGGTGACCTTGCGCAGGGCCGGGAGGCTGAAGACCTGGAAGCCGCCCGAGTCGGTCAGCGTGGGGCCGTCCCAGGCCATGAAACGAGCCAGCCCGCCTGCCCGGCGGATGAGCTCTTCGCCCGGCCGGAGCATCAAGTGGTACGTGTTTCCCAGAAGGATGGACGCTCCGCTTTGCCGGACCTCGCTGGGGTCGAGGCTCTTGACCGAGGCCCGGGTGCCCACCGGCATGAACGCCGGAGTGGGCACGGTCCCGTGGGTGGTCGTGATGAGCCCCCTGCGGGCTCGGCCGTCGCGAGACGAGACTTCAAAAGAAAAACCTCGGGTCATCGGTTCAACATCCTCGAATCGGGACGGATGAGCATCGCGTCGCCGTAGCTGTAAAAACGGTATCTCTGGTCCACCGCGTGGGAATACGCGTAAAGGACGTTCTCGCGGCCCGCCAGGGCGCTCACCAGGCACAAAAGGGTCGAGCGGGGCAGGTGGAAGTTCGTCATCAGCCCGTCGATGACCTGGAACGGATAGCCAGGCTCGATGAAGATCCCGGTCATCCCGCGACATGCCCGGAGCTCCCCGTGCTGCGCGGCGGCGCCCTCGAGGGCCCGCGTCACGGTGGTGCCCACCGCGATGACCGGTCTGCCTTCGCGCTTGGCGCTGCGCAGCACCTCGGCGGTGCTCTCGTCTATCTCGTAGAACTCCTCGTCCATCACGTGCTCGCGGGTGTCCGATGCCGTGATGGGGCGAAAGGTGCCCGGGCCGACGTGCAGCGTGACCTCGGCGATGGTGACGCCGCCGGCCTGGAGCTTGGCCAGCAGCTCCTTCGTGAAGTGGAGGCTGGCCGTGGGGGCGGCCACCGAGCCCTCGCGCCGGGCGAACACGGTCTGGTAGCGCGTCTTGTCCGCGTCGTCGGCCTTGCGCTTCAGGTAGGGCGGCAGCGGGATCTCTCCGTGCTCCTCCCACAGCTCCTTGAGCTGCGCAGGTGATGCCTCGATCTCCAGCTCCACCTCACCGCGCCCCGCTCCCCTCTCGGCGACCCGCGCCTGGATGCCGCCGAGATCGAGAGCCGAGCCGGGGCGCAGGGGTTTGTTGGCGCGGGCTAGCGCCAGCCATCGGCAGCTCTCGGGGGTCTGCTCGAGCCCGCGGACCAGGAGGACCTCGACGAAGCCTCCGGTGGGGCGCCGCGCCCGAAGCCGCGCCGGGATGACACGGGTGTCGTTGATCACGAGCACGGCGCCGCGCCCGATGAGCTCGGGCAGGTCGCGGACCGTGTGGTCGTTTAAGCCGCCGGTGGCGCGCTCGAGGACCAACAGGCGGCCGGCGTCCCGGCTCTGCGGCGGGTACTTGGCGATGAGCTCGGGTGGTAGCGCGTAATCGAAGAGGTCTACTTTCACTGGAACACGATTTGGTAGACGCCCTGGGCGGCGTCTTGCTGGGTGTTGGCGGAGCGCTCGACGGCGAGGCACACGGGCGCGGTGGCATCTTCTAGGAGAGCGACCTCCTGAGCCCCTGGGCCCTGGTCGTCCACGATCCTGACTTTGCCATTGGGGCCGAAGTTGATGCGAAGGGCAAGGTCGGTGCGTTCATCGCTCGTGACCTGGATCGACCCCGGTACTTCACCCGGGGGCAGACAAAACCAGTCCACATCATTGGGTTGGGATAGGGTCCCGAAAAGGCTCGCCCCGACGAACGCCGGTGTCGAGGTCGCGATGACGTCGTTGGGCTCGCGTTCGAAGACGCTCGCGTCGAGCACGTGATAGACGATCTGATAAGGGTGATTCGGGAACGCTCCGGGCGAGGTCCCCGCGGCGCGGACCTCTTGGACCACCACGTAGACCCGCGGGATCTCCAAGACGACCCCCCATATCCGCTCTGGGCCTCCCGGCCCGTTGAGGTTGGCGACGGCCAGCGGCTCGTCTCGCTCTGGATCGACGAGCTGAAGCGCGATGTCGAGCCCGGGCACGGCGGTGACCGAGACGTCTACGGCCCAGGCCCCCGAGGCTCCGGGCAGCACGTACCAGTCCACATCTTCTCGTCCTTGAATGCTCGGCGCGATGCGTCCTTCGGCGGGCGTCGCCACACCGATGAGGGTCGCCTCGGCGGGCTGATCGTTCGGCTCGCGCTCGACCTTGGAAGGCCCTGCGCTCTGGCGCGCGAGGATCAGGTATCCCGCCGCCAACGTCAGGGCGATGATCGCGAGCAAGAGGCCGACGAAGGTCCAGAGGCCGCGCCTGCGCTGAATATTGTTTTCGAAGTCGTCGAAGTCGGACTTCTCGGCGATCGGGAGCTCCCGCTTGCCGATCATCACCGACTTCGATTTGCCCTGGGTGGCGCGAAGCGAGGAAGGGTCAGGGGACCCGGTGCCTGGAAAAGTGGCCACCGGTGTCTTCTGGGGCAGCGACTCCTCGCTGCGGGGCGAGGTGTCTTCCCATCTAGAAATCTCGGGGGTCGGTGCGCTGCCCGGGTGGAAGGACGAAAAGCGGCGAAACTCGGAGCCTGGGCTGAGCTCTTCGAGGGCGTCGGCCAGAGCGCGGCGCATCGCCTCGGCGGATTGATAGCGATCGAGCGGGTCCTTGCTTAGCGCCTTGAGCACGATCCGATCGGCCTGGGCCGGGATCCCGAGCTGAGGCGCCCGCACCGAAGGCGCCTGGGGCTCTTCGGTCAGGTGCCTCGTGATGATGGACATCGGGGTTTTACCGGAAAAAGGCGGGTCACCGGTTAGGAGCTTGTAGAGGACGGCGCCGAGCGCGTAGATGTCGCTGCGGTGATCCACGGCTTCGCCGCGGCAGTGCTCAGGGGCCATGTAGAAAGGTGTCCCCACGATGCTGCCCTGGGCCGTGATGCGCGTGCGATCTTGCATGTCCCTCAGCTTCGCAAGCCCGAAGTCGAGGACCTTGATGAAATCGGTCTGCTCGGCGAGCTGGGTCAAGAAGATGTTCTCCGGCTTGAGATCCCTGTGGACGATGCCCTTGGAGTGCGCCTCCATGAGCGAGGAGCACACCTGGATCATCATCTTGGCCGCGTCCACGAAGGGAACGGGTCCTTCTTCTTCGAGGTAGTCCGCCAAGTCGCGGCCCTCGATGTACTCCATGACCAGGTACATCAGCTCGCCTTCGGAGCCGAAGTCGAAGACGTTTACGGTGTTGATGTGCGTCAGGCGGCTGACCGTCTCCGCCTCCCGCCGGAAGCGGCGCGTCATGTCGATTTCCCTGGAGATGTCGCCTTGAAGAACCTTCATGGCCATGAGCTTGCCCATCTGGACGTGCTCAACGCGGTAGACAGCCCCCATGCCTCCGCTCCCGAGGAGGTCCAAGATCCGATAGCGTTTGTCTATTGTCCTGCCGATCAGCAGGTCTTCGTCCGGCGAGGGGCGAAAGAGGTTCTCGAGGTTCGCCCCGCATACGCCGCAAAAAGGCGGCGCCTCATCGTAGGTGGTGTTGCATTTTGGGCAGGCGAACAAATCTCGAGACCTCATCTAGCGTCGATCGCGGGCCTTCGGGTGCTTGCTCTTGATGACGAAGGAAGCGTCGACCGCAGGTACCTCTAACTTCTGTCCGCTAGGTAGGTCAACAGCTCGCGTGCCTCGGATCGTCCCATAGACGTCCACCCACGACTGCTGACCGGCGTCGGTTTCTCCGCGAAA
>JAABTR010000265.1 GCA_011389755.1 Deltaproteobacteria bacterium
GTAAAAAAGCGGTGACGCCTTTTTCGGTCTTGATGTTCACGATCCGGCCGCTCATGACAATCTTTTTTTCCACCAGGGCGCCCGGATCCCGGGCGAGGTTCGGGTAGTCGATCTTGGTGCCCGCGTCCTCGCTCCATTTTTTCGCGGCCTTTTCGAGATCCTCGATGCGCTGCGCTTTGATGAGGCGCATCGCGGGCGCTCTGCCCGGGGCCTTGGCCAGCACCTTGATCTCGTAGTCTCCGATGCTGGGCAACGGAACCGATGTGCTGAAGCCCGCCGCGGTCACCCCCACGGGCTGACCGTTGACGGTCACCTGCGCCTCGGGGACGGAGACCCCCGAGACCATGATGGACTCGGTGTCCACGACGGCCTGCTCAGCCGGTCGGTTGAGCTGAAGCTTCGTCACTGGAATGGTGACCACGTGCTGGCCTCGCTCGGTGGTGCCCGTCTGGGGATCGATGAGCTGAAACGAGACCTTGTGGATGATGACCTCGCTCCCAGCGTCGGCGGCTTGGATGGAGGACAGGGGGATCTTGTGCGTATAGACGCCCGCGGGCGCCGCGACCGGCGCGCCTTCCACCGCGAGCTGGACTTCGGGGGCGGTTCGAAAGGTGACCGCGACAAACGGCGGCTCTGCGCTGAGACCCGTGAGATCCACCCCGATCTGGTGTCGCAGGATGATGGGGAAGGAGAGTTGCCTGGGGGATTGGCCCGGCTCGACGATCTCCAACGGCAAGAGGTTCGTGCCGAGCTGGAGGCGCGCCATGGGGATCTCCAAGCTCGCCTGGCCCGCGGTGACGGGGATCTCCTGCCCCTCGGCTCGGATCACCGTGCCGACCGGAGCCTCGGGCAAGGAAAACGCCACCGTGACGCGGTTTCCATCGGGACTCGGGAAGACCTGGGGGCTGAGCGCCGGCCCCGAGTCGAGCGCGAAAAAATAGATGAGCACCACGGCCACGGAGACGACGACGACCGCCGAGGCCATGCCGATGATGAGCGGAACCGGGCTGGATTTTTTAGGCGGCTCCTCATCCGGCCAGTCGTCGGAGGTCGTGCCCAAGGAGGGCTGGGGACGCTGTGATGGGGGCCGAGGGGAGCTCGACGAGGACTCGTCGCCGGCGATGGCGTCCAGGTCGGGTTTGGACGAAGCGGCCGGAGCCGGGCTCTTGGAGGCAGGTCGGGGCATCTCCTTTGGCGCCTGAGCGGCTTGTTGCTGTCCCGGAGGCCGCACTTGGGTTTTTTGCAGGTCGTTCGAAGGCGCGTGTTCTCGGGGGGCCTGCGCCGCCGGCTCGGCCTCTTGGGGGCCCGCGGCGGGGATCCCCAGCACGGTCCTCTTGTTGTCTTCTTGGAGCCGGCCGGCCGCTGGGGGCCGCTTCGGCTCTGGGGAGGGCTGCGCCACGGCGGGCATCCCAAAGACGGTCTTGTTGGGGGAAGACGGGCCGGGTTTTGTCCGCGGCTCCTTTGGGGCCGGCGTGTCCGCGGTCGCGGGCTTGTGAGGCGCCGCCGGGCCGGGGCCGGTGACCGCGGGCATCCCAAAGACGGTCTTGTTGGGGGGGTGGCCCTTGCCCCCACCACTTTGGCCCTGGGGTTTGGGTCTCGCGGGTGCGACCTTCGCGGCCTGCCCCATGACCATCGTCTTGGCTTTTCCGTCCGGGGCTCGCATCGCGCCGGCTGCGGGGGCGGCCGGCGCATCTGTCATCGGACTCCCGCACGAAGAACAGAACTTCACGGAGTTGTCGTTGGACACTCCACACACTTGGCAAGTCTTCGCCACTTAGATGACCTCCGGATGAGTGTTGGGCGCCCCGGGGCGTCTTCCGGATTTTCGCTCGGAATTCTACATATTTTGAACGAAAACGTGAAGTTTAGAGTAGTTGAACACGCGGCACATTCAAGCTCTATTGTGACGGCGGCGCCGCCTTTGGAACGTTTTCAACCTCCGGGTCGGACAGATCGACGGTTCGAAAGCGCGCGCTGTCCGATGAGAACTCCACGATCTGGGCCATCCCCGCGCTGCGCCCACCATCGACGAGCGCGATGGGCGTCGCGTCCACTGCGCCCGCCTGGAGGAACAAGGAGCGACTCCAGACCCCCGGAGCCGCCGGGGTGATGCCGTCCTTGGCCGTCGCGTGCCCACCGGACTCGTATGCGTAGCCGAAGATGCCGAAATCCACCTGGTTGCCTGACAAAAAGCGCGCCAGCGCCGGGTCGCCCATGTTGATGCCTCCTCTTCCGACGTCGGTCGCCGCGGCGGAGCCCCCGCGGGGAGGCGTCGGTGAGAGGAGCACGTTGGTCGCCTTTTCATCGAGCAGGGCGCCGATCTTGCTCAAGTCGTCCTCGTCGTACGAGCACCCGCGATGCTTGGCTTCGAGATAGAACGGCCGGTAGTACCCCGGGAGGCTGACGATGTTGAGCTTGCCTATCCGCACGCTGCGGGTGCGCGTCATGTCGATGATCTGGGGCCGGCTCGTCCGCAGCTCGTCGATGGCACCTCGCAGCGCGTCGAGGTTTTCCTGGGCTCCGGGCACGATGAGTATGGGAAGCGGAGCTTTGGAGAGCTCCGCGAGAATCGCCGTCACGTCTTTTTTCTCGCGCCCCACCCCGCCGGCGACGGCGATGAGTTGGACGCGCTCTTTTTTTAAGGTTTCGAGGAGTCTGCGCAATTGAGCCAGGTTTTTCGGCGTCGCGTAGAGGATGCCTCCGAGCAGCGCCACCTTGACGGTGCCTCTTTTGATGCCTCGGACCTCGAGGACGTGATCTTTGCGGACCAGCTCGAGGGGAGGGAGCTTGAAATATTCATCGGGAGCTGCGTAGTTCGATGACGCGCAGGCCAGGTAGGTTTCACCGCCGCGCGTCTCGCTGTCCGGTTCTTTGGACGAGCCGCAGCCGCAAGGCGGCCCGAGGAATATCGCAAAAATGAGAGGTGTCACACGGTGAAGCTGCGCCATGGTGGGAGTCTACGTGGATCTGCCGGCCGTGACAACGGCGGTCTGAGCCCGGACCCTACTTGATGACGCGGGCGAGCTTGAGCACTGTCGAAGAGAGATCCAGCCCGCCCCCGCGCATGACCGCCAAGTTGACCACGATTTTGGGCTTGCCGTTTTCGACGCCGATGCCGACGGCGAGCCCCTTTTCCACAAGCTCCGCGTGACCTGCGAACGTGGGCAGCTTCCCTGCGAGCGTTTCAACCGCGTCGAAGGTCGAAGCGGAGACTCCTTCGGGCAGGTACAGCGCGCCTGCCTTTTTCGATTCGACGTCATTGGTCAATTTGGAGGCGTCTTTGAATTCGTACATCTCCACTTCCAGGG
>JAABTR010000266.1 GCA_011389755.1 Deltaproteobacteria bacterium
GGGCTGTGGTACTCGAAGATCGCAAAATCCGCCGGCTGCCCCTCGCGGATGCCCCCCACACCTTCGCCAAAGATCTCGCGAACGTAAGAGGCCGGGTTTTCGAAGAGCGTCTTCGCAACGAACTCAAAAGGATCGCTCTCCACGTCCGCGAGGGCCCGATGGGCCAGGTAGGCGAACTGAGCCTGGCCGACCATGTTCGAGCTCATCCCGTCCGTGCCCAAAAGGATCCGGCTGGGCCCCGCTCTTTTGGGGTCGCCATAGCCCACGCGGTTGTTGAAGTTGGACTGGGGGTTGTGCACGAGGTACGCGTCTGCTTCTTCGAGCGTCTCGAGCTCGCCGGGGCTTAAGTGAACTCCGTGGGCCAGCAGGCTCTTGGGGCGCAAGACCCCGGCCTTGTGCAAGCGATCGAGCGGGCCTTCGAAGCCTTCCTCCCGGGCGTGCTCCACGTCGACGACGTCTTCGGCCACATGAACGTGCACCGGCACATCGCCCGGGATGAGCGTGGCCAGCCGCTCGAGACAGGGCGCCGACAAAGTGAAGCTCGCGTGCAGACCGAAGAGCCCTCGGACGGCTTCGTCTCGGCGGTGCTCCCGCGCGAACGCCAGGTTCTCCTCGACGCTGCGCTCGAAGGTCGACGCGCCGCCCCGGCAGGAGGTCTCAAAGCACAAAAGCGCCCTCAGCGAGAGCTCGCCAAAGGCCTGGGCGAGGGTCTCGAGGCTGCCCTGCACATAGCCGGGCGAGCTGTGGTGATCGAAGACGGTGGTGCACCCGTGCCGAATCGACTCGATGGCGGTGACCAGCCCCGAGAGCCGCACCGCCTCCGCGTTCAAGGCGCGATCGAGCCGCCACCACAGACTCTCGAGGGTGCTCGAAAAGTCTCGCGTGGGCCCGGTGACCGGCATCCCGCGCGCCAGCGCCGAGTAGGCGTGGTGGTGGCAGTTGGCGAGCCCCGGGAGCATGATCGCGTGGGGAAACTCGTGGGAGTCCACATCGGCGAACCGCCGCCGGAGCGCGTTGGCCTCCTCGCCGGAGTCGTTTTGCAACAAAATCCTCTCGACGACGCCGTCTTTTAAAAAAACCTCGCAGTCCTGCAGGAATCGCCCGGCGCCATCAAACAGCGCACCGACACAAAAAACGCGTCTCTTCTTGCTCATGCGGACCCTTCCTTCCAAAAAAAGAAACGTAAGCCAAGCGCCGCCGCAGCGCAATCGGTTGACGCGGCCCTTCAACGATGTCAACTCTTCGCCCATGGACAACCGTGACATCTACGCAATCGCAGCGAAGTTGGCCTTCGAGCGCCGCCCCTTCGCCATGGCCGTGGTGGTCGACACCAAGGGCTCGGCTCCGCGCAAACCCGGCGCCCGCATGGTGGTGGATGCGCACCGAAACACTCACGGCACCGTCGGAGGGGGGGCGCCCGAGTCGCTCGTCATCGAACGGGCCGCCGCGATGCTCGCCGGCCGCTCTGAGCCCGAGCTGCTCGAGGCCGATCTCACGGGACAAGACGGCATCTGCGGCGGCAAGATAACCATCTTCATCGAGCCCCACTACGCCCCCGACCAGGTGATCGTCTTCGGCGCCGGCCACGTGGCCGAGCACACCTGCCCGCTCCTGTGCAACCTCGGGTTTGACGTGACGGTTTACGATTTCCGAGAAGACCGGCTCGCCCTGCCGGCGTTTTCCTCATGCCGCCGCCTCCACGCTTCTTTCGAAGACGTCGCCGGGCGGCTCCCCGAAGAGCCGGAGAATATGTACGTGGTGATGACGCCCTCTCACACGCACGACTACGACGTGCTCCGCGCTCTGGTCGAGCGCCCCTGGCGCTATCTCGGCGTCATGTCGTCCAAGCGCAAGCGCGCGGAGCTGGTCGCGCGCCTGGAGAAAGAGGGCGTATCTCGGCAGCGGGTCGAAGCGGTGACCATGCCGGTGGGACTGCCCATCGCTTCCCAGACGCCCGAGGAGATCGGCGTCTCCATCGCCGCCCAGCTCATCCAGGAGCGAGCCAGGACGCGTCGATGAGCCGCGCCTTGGTGATCTTGGCGGGGGGCGCCGGCCGTCGCCTCGGCGCCCCCAAGGCGACCGCTCGCCTCTTTGGAACAT
This sequence comes from Deltaproteobacteria bacterium, assembly GCA_011389755.1. GTDB lineage: Bacteria > Myxococcota_A > Polyangia > JAAYKL01 > JAAYKL01 > JAABTR01. The sequence continues at coordinate 2,101 of JAABTR010000266.1, forward strand.
CGTTCGCCCAGATTCAGATCCAGACCGGCCACCGCGCCGGCTGCGCTCCGGTGGTCCTGGCGCTGGGCTGCGAGGCCGAGCCCATCTTGGCCAAAGATCCCTCCTTGAAACAATCGGCCCGCGTCGTCGTGTGCCTCGATTGGCAGCTGGGCCAATTCGCCTCTTTGCGCGCGGGCCTCGCGTCTTTGCTCGAAGAGCGCCCAGGCGCGATCCCCGACGCGTTCGTCCTGCCCGTGGACGCCCTGCCGATAAAGACGCGCACCTTCGAGGCTCTGGCGCAGGCGCTGCACGAGGACCTCGACGCGACGGTCCCGATCCATGGCGACCGCCGCGGTCATCCGGTGTTGTTGTCGTCGCGTTTTTGGCCCAGGCTGCTCGAGGAAGATCCGGCCCGGGCCCGGCTCGATCACATCCTGGCCCGAGCTCGGGTGGGCGAAGCCTTTGTCGACGATCCCGGCGT
>JAABTR010000267.1 GCA_011389755.1 Deltaproteobacteria bacterium
GTATCTTGCAGCGTCACGTTGTCCACCATGCACGGGTGCCCACCTGAGGAGATCGCGCGCATCGGCCGCCACCTCATCGAAGATCTGGGTCTGCACACCACGATAAAGCTCAACCCGACGCTCCTGGGCCCCGAGCGCCTGCGCGAGATCCTCCACGGCCGCTTGGGCCACGACGACATCGAGGTTCCAGACGACGCCTTCGAGCACGACCCCGATTTCGCCCAGGCCGTGGACATCGTCGAAGCGCTGCGCTCCTCGGCCCGGCGCGCGGGCCTCGATTTCGGGCTCAAGCTGACAAACACCCTCGAGACCAGAAACATCGGGGAGGCCCTGCCCAAAAGTCAGCCGCTCCACTACATGTCAGGCCGGGCTCTGCACCCCCTCGCCGTGGAGCTGAGCAGGCTCATGGCGAAGCGGTTCGGGTTCTGTGTGCCCATCTCCCTGTCCGGCGGCGCAGACGCGTTCAACGTCGCCTCGGTGCTCGGCTGCGGCGTCCGTCCGGTCACCGCTTCGTCAGACCTCCTGCGCCCCGGCGGGTACGGCCGACTGAGCCAATACTGGCAGAACCTGGCGCAGGCCATGGAAGAGGCCAAGGCCGCCGACCTGGACGCCCTGACCCTGATGCGGGCCGCGGCCACAAAAGAGGCGCGAAGACGCTCCGTGGCCACCTTCGAGCGGCTGACCTGCGACGCCGCGGCCGCCGCCCGATTGGATGCGGCGATGCCCCGGCTGGGCGACAGCTTGGGGCCCATGACCCGTGAGCAGATCTTCGAGGCGTTGACGGCGGGAGATTCGAAAGAGGCGCTCCTCAAGGCGTGCCGGCTGTCAAATCTCGAAGAGTACGCCCGCGAGGCCACCTGCGACGAGCGGTACGCCAAGGCCCAGCGCCAAAGCGCGCTCAAGTCCGCGAGGCCTCTCGAGCTCACCGACTGCATCAGCGCGCCGTGCCGGGAAGGATGCCCGGCAGAGCAGGACATCCCCGGCTACCTCGGCCTCGCCGCTAAAGGAAAATACGACGCCGCGCTGGCCGTGATCCTGCGGGACAACCCCCTCGCGGCCATCACGGGCGAGGTGTGCCACCACCCCTGCACAGACCGGTGTGTTCGAGCTTCGTACGACGCGCCCCTGGATATCAGGGAGGTCAAACGTCTCGTCGTCGAGGACGCCCGGGAGCCGCGCCTCGAGCCGAGGCCCTCCACCGGCATCAGCATCGGCGTGGTGGGCGCAGGGCCGGCGGGCCTGGCGGCCGCGTATTTCGCGGGGTTGGACGGCCACCACGTCACGGTCTACGAGGCCCGCGACACCATCGGGGGCGTCCCCGCCTTCGCGATCCCGGAGCACCGCCTGCGAAAAGCGGCCATAGAGCGGGACCTGGACCGGCTTATGGCCCTGGGAGTCCGGGTAAAACGGGGACTGCGCCTCGGGGACAACCTGAGCTTGGACACCTTGAAGGAGCGCCACAGGTACGTGCTCCTCGCCAC
>JAABTR010000268.1 GCA_011389755.1 Deltaproteobacteria bacterium
TGGCGCCGGCTCGGGGCGCCGGCTCGGGGTCTGTGGTGAACAGGGCTGGGGAGTCTTCGACGCCATCGATTTTCTCCGCGAGGTCAAAGCCGGCGCCCCCCCGGCCATAGGTCCGAGCGTGGTGGTGGTGGGCGGGGGAAACTCAGCCATGGACGCGGCGCGAACCGCGCGCCGCCTGGTCGAAAAAGACGGTCGCGTCACCGTGGTGTATCGCAGGACCCGGGCGCAGATGCCCGCCGCCGCCGAAGAGATCGAAGAGGCGCTCGACGAGGGCGTGGTCCTCGAAGAGCTTTGGGGCCCGGCCCGGGTGGTGCGGGGCGACCAAGGCGCCGTCTTGGGGCTGGAGTGCGTCCAGATGGAGCTAGGCCCCAAAGACCCGAGCGGCCGCAGGCGCCCCATCCCGCTCGAGGGGACCGAGAAGATCTTCGCGGCCCAGAGCATCATCGTGGCGGCCGGACAAGGGCGCCCAGACGGCCCCCCCCTGCTCGAGGGCCTGCGCACCACCGCGGACGGGCGCATCGCGGCGGGCCCAGGCGGGAAGATCCACATCGAGGGGGTCTTTGCCGGAGGCGACGCCGTGCGCGGCGCAGCGTCTGTCATCGAGGCCGAGGCCGACGCGCGTGACGCGATGCGCGCCATCGCGCTTTTGGAGGGGCTCGCGCAAAAACCGGAACCCAAGTCTGGCAAGAGCGCAGACCCGAGGGCCCTCCTTATTCGCAAACATCAAAGGCTGTGGCCGGGCTCAACCTCGAACGAAGCTTCCCGGTGCCTCGCCTGCGACGAGCTGTGCGCCCTGTGCGTGACGGTCTGCCCCAATCGCGCCAACATCATGTACGAAATGGAGCCCGAAGCCCACGACGCGCCCATCTTTGTCGCCGGCAAAAACGCCGCCGAGGCTCTTCAAAAGACCGCTCGTTTCGAGGTGAAGCAGCGGTTCCAGGTCGCCAACATCAAAGACTGGTGCAACGCCTGCGGCAACTGCGCCGCGTTTTGCCCCACCGCCGGAGACCCCTATCGCGACAAGCCCCGCGTCGCCTTGTCCGGCGAAAAATCCCCCGCCCCGGGCGAGACGCTCTTTTGTCTCGACGGCGCACAGCGCTGGAAGATCGACTCTGGCGACATGAGCGTCGCCTGGAACGGCCGCCTGTTCGAGCTGCGAACACCAACCGCCATCGCCCAAATCTCTGCGGACTTAAAAGTCCAAAACTTAGCTTTTGTCACTAACATCCAAGAAGGCACAGTGCTCGAGCTCGCAAGGCCGTTTCATCTGGCGCTCATCGGACGCGCCATGCACCGGGCCATGGCGGTGCTCGTCCGCGAGTAGCGCGCGAGCAAACAGCGGGGCGGACTTTCGCGTTCACCGAAAAAGATGGAGGGGTCGGAGCTTCGAGTTCTGGATTCTACCTCAACCGATGTCCTTTTGCGGCCGGAGGGCGTACCAGTCGATGGTGTCGTGTTCGATCGGGTTCTTGCGTCTCTTGTAGACGCCCTTGTCGACGAGATCGTCGAGGTGGTGTTTTACGAAGCCGCGGCTGCCGAGGACGACTCCGTCGGCGAAGTACCTCAGGCGTTTTCGATACGCTCCCCGGGTCTTGAAATTCCGCGCCTCTTCCTCTTTTACGAGCCACTTCGGAATTCTCATCTGACCTTCCTTGGTCGGCTCGGTGCCCCGGTAGTAAACCCGCGCTTTGTAGTCGGTGAGAGCCTGCCGGCGACTGTCTTTTCTCAAAAAGTCTTGCAGCGGCAGCATCCAGCGGTCCTTCTTGATGTCGCGCAGGTACAGCGATGAGCCTTCGTACTCCTCGGGCAGCTCGACGAGCCCTGCTCGAGACGCGTTGAGCTCGATGTACAAGGCGCAGTCCCGGGCCGCCTTGGCGTCTTCCAGCAAAACGCTCTTGAACCGCTCCGCCCAAAAGCTGCCTCGCCGATGGTTCTGGTTGTTGTACCAACGCGCAAAAGAGGCGTTGATGCTGCGCATCAGCTCCGAGACGTCGAAGATGCGCGCCTCGAACCGCGTCCAGCGATCGGAAAGCCAGCCTTCGAGGTGCCGCTGGGGGTAAAGCAAGTCCGCTCTTTCCCACAGCTCTTTCCGAGACATCTCCCGAGGCAGGTCCATCCGGACCAGCAAATGATAGTGGTTTCCCATCACCGAGAACGCCGCGACATCACAGCAGAAAACGCGACTGTAAAGCTCGAAGATGTCGATGAGGCTGCGCCGACACGCCGTGTTGTTGAGAGGGTAGTCGTTTTTCGGTCCGCCCACTCGGACGCAGAGGTGGTACCACCCGCCGATCTCGCTTTTCACCCGCGCCAATCTCGGCATCTCGTCTACTCCTTTTGGGACCTGCTGAACCCCGTCAGACTAGCGGGAATTCGGGCTAGGGTCAAGTAAAAGTCTCTGTCCCCAATATCAACCATATCAAGTCGGCCACGGAATTTATCGATTTCAGCTGATACCAACGACTCCTCTGCAGGACTACATGTTAGCCACACTATGGCCGTCGGGCAGAGGAGTCCTGAGCCACGATACTGCACTCGAGCTGCACGAGCTGTGCGACATCAACCCCGACAAAATCCACATTACGTTGCCTCCAGAATATCGGCCACGACGTCGCGGAGGAGAAAACTACGTGATTCACCGGGGGAAGCTGACCGATCAAGACTTGACCTGGCACGAGGGGATAAGGATCGTCACTCCAGCAGTAGCGATAAAACAGGCGATGGATTCCGAAGTACCCAATCAGCTCATCCAACAAGCGCTAGAGACCGCTACTAAACAGGGTCGAGTCCCACGGAATCAACTAGTGTTGATCAAAAATCTAGTAGAGCAGTGGAGATATGTCACTCAATATCCTGGATAGCCTGGCCCCCAAAAACAAAAAGCCGCCGAATGTGAAAGCTATAAGTGACTGGATTCGCCAGTCCGCCAAGGCGGTCGATTTGAGCGATAGTCGCCTGAACTGGATCGTCGCATCGACGGTTGTCCTCGCCGCGCTTCAACGAGCTCTTCACGATGATAACGAGCCGCTTTTTTTCTGAAGGGCGGAACATATCTCGAATTTCGCCTGGGAGTGAAAGCTCGCGCAACCAAGGACGTCGACACGCTGTTCCGTGGAAAGTTTGACGACTTTTTGGACGTTTTGAGCTCCAAGGTAAAATCTGGCGAAGTATCGACGTGGAGGTCTCAGCCGACGAAGGAGCACTCGGTCGAAGAGTCGAGCGTTTCAAAACCCCATCTCTCGCTTGTTTCGGGCTCGAGAACCCACCGACCACAGCCGGAATAGCCATCGACTACCAGGTCGCACAGAAACTTCACGCCTGCACCGATCCCCACAGTGAAGAAATCCACAACGACAGGGTTCGAGACGTCGTCGACCTCTTACTACTTCAATCTGCTTTCTACCAGGATGACCTCACCCCCAAATCCCTCGTCGAAGCATGCAAAGACCTTTTCGCTGCGATCGATGATGCATCAGCGGAAGGTTGATCCGAGCGAAACGCAAAGACGATGACGGGCCAAAGCAGAACTCTACTCGACTCAGAGTAGCAGAAAAACAGGTCACTCTCCTCAGTCCTAGGGCCACGTGATCGACGTCAATTACTTTTTCCGGTGAGCGACAACTATTCTTGCCGGTCCTGCGCGCCGCATCGCCTGCTGCATCTGGCGCACCTTTCGTGTGCGCCCTCTAACACACCACGCAAGGGCAGACACACGGGTCTGCCCCTACGACAGGGCAAACACACACCACGCAAGAGCAGACACGCAAGGTCTGCCCCTACGGCAAAAGGCAAAAAGACGCGCCTGTCACTCGCCTATCTGGGTCTTCCCCCCTTGGGAGACCATGGTGCGAAAGGTGACCGCCGCCAGCTTTCCGTCGGGGTGACGCAGGTAAGCCTTGACCGTGAAGTTCGCCTCGAAGTGGGTGCTGGACGAAGACATCAGCTCCACCTTGACGCCGGTCAGTCGAGGCTCGTAGCGTTCGATGGTGCGCTTTATCTCAGCGCCCAGGTAGTGAAGGGAGTCGGGATACCCTTTGTAGATGTTCGCAAGGTCAGGC
>JAABTR010000269.1 GCA_011389755.1 Deltaproteobacteria bacterium
TCGATGGTGCGCTTTATCTCAGCGCCCAGGTAGTGAAGGGAGTCGGGATACCCTTTGTAGATGTTCGCAAGGTCAGGCAGCCCGAACTCGGGCAGGTGGGCGATCGCGCCCCGGCGCGTGTTGAGCAGCACCACCAGGTGATCTTTGATGGCCTCGTAAGCGTCCTTGGGCGGCCCCTGGTTGGGATCGGTCATGGACCGATCCCCGATGTGCTCCAAGAAACCGTGAAACTCGCTCAATCAGCCGCCCTCACTTGGCCTTGGGCATCTGGGAGACCAAGGAAAGGTCCACGTTGACGCCCTCGATCTGGAAGTGCGGGCGAACCTTCATGGCCACCGAGTAGAAGCCCGGGTTGTCCGCGTGGTCCACAACCTCGATCGCCGCCGATCTCAGCGGGCACTTGGCCTTGAGATCCGGCCCCGGGTTCGGCATCTCGGTCACGAGTTTCTTGATCCAGGACTCGAGCTCCCTTTGCAGGTCGTCCTTTTCTTTGGCCGCGCCGATGTTCTCCCGCTGGATCACCTTGAGATAGTGAGCGAGCCGCGAAACCAAAAACAGGTAGGGCAGGTTCGCGCTGAGCTTGGAGTTCGCCGTGGCCTCGGCGGTGGAGTACTTCGCCGGACGCTGCGCGGACTGGGCCGAGAAGAAGCAGGCGTAGTTCTTGTTTTTGTAAAAGCTCAGTGAGATGAGACCCTGCTGGGCGAACTCGTACTCTCTGCGGTCCGAGATGAGGATCTCTGTGGGGACCTTGACCTCGGTGTCACCACCGGCTTTGTACATGTGCAGCGGCAGATCTTCGACGAGACCGCCGGCCTGCGGGCCGCGGATGTTGACGCACCAACCGTGATCCGCAAACGAATCGGTCAGCCGCGTGGCCAGAGCAAAGGACGCGTTGCCCCACAGGTACTTGCCGTGCTCCTCGCCGCTGACATCCTCTTCGAAATCGAACTCCTTGATCGGCGTGGTCTCCTTGCCGTAGGGGAGCCTCAGCAAAAAGCGCGGGACCGTCAGCCCGATGTAACGGCTGTCCTCGGAGTCGCGGAAGGCGTTCCATTTGGCGTACTCGGCCTGCTCGAAGACCATCGCCAAGTCCGGGATGGCCGGCAGCTTTTCGATCGACTTGAGGCCGAAGAACTTCTCGTTGACCGCGCCGATGAAGGGGCAGTGGGTGGCCGCCGCGATCTTGGACACGTTTTGCAACAGATCGATGTCACCGGGGCCGCGATCGAAGTAGTAGTTCGAGATCATCGCTCCAAACGGCTCGCCGCCGGGCTGGTCATACTCGGCCGTGTAGACCTGTTTGTACAGACCGCTTTGCACCGGCTCGGGGGCGTCCTCGAAGTCCTCGGCCAGATCGTTCTTCGACGCGTTCAAGATCTCCACCTTGATGTTGCGGCGGAAGTTGGTGCGATCCACCAAGAACTTCAAAGAGCGCCAGGTCGACTCGAGCTGTTGAAACTTCTCGTCGTGCATGATCGCGCAGATTTGTGCGGACAGGCGCTTGTCGATCTCGGCGATGGCCGAGTCGACCACCACCTTGTCCAGCTTGGTCACCGGCGTTCCGCTCGTCGCGATGGCGTGCAAAAAGTGGTTGATAGCCACGCTCAGCTTTGCAGACGGCGGCTCCATCGTCGTCTTGTCGGCCAGATCGACCGCCTCCGTGGGGACGCTCATGTCGACCTTGCTAAAGAGCGACTCCAACATATTCTCTTCTTCGGCACCCGCCTGCCCTTGGGCGATTTCTTTCTCGTTTTCCGACATTTCGACGCTCCTCTTATTCGGACTTGCCGCCGCCCAAAGGCGCGATTTGATCGAGCTGCTCCATCATCGAATCCAGCTTGCCCTTATCCTTCAATATGATCTCCAACTGTTTGCGGAACTCGCGGTTCGAGATCACCTTGGCTTTGAGATCCTTGAGCAAGTTCCTCACCTCGAGCATCGTCGCCAGCTCGGGGACCTGGCCTGCGACCCCGGTGGGGGTGAAATCGTCGAGACTGTTGAAGTTGAGCTTCACGGGCATCTCCCCTCCACCTGCCAGGGTGTTGGGAACGACCAGGTCCAGGCCGAGCTTTTGGTCCTTGAGCACCGCCGCGAAGTTGTTCTTGTCGATGCCGAGCCGAGCGCGATCTTCGAGGGTGGTGTCATCCTCGCGCATGGTGAAATCGCCGAGAACGAGCATCTTCAAAGGAAGCTCGAGCTCCTCCTGCGCCCCGCCGGTGTCCTTGACGTACCTGATATTGACCCGCGAAGGCGGAATTTCGTCTTGAAAGCTCTTTGCCATGAGGGATCCTCCGTTTTATGACGTCACTTCGCTTTTTTCTTCGGCGTCACGCGCGCCGCTTTAGCCACATTGACCTCAAACAGCTTGTGCCTGAGGGTTCGTCTGTATTCAGCGTCCTTGGGCCCATCCACAGCTCCCGGCTGCAAGGCCTCGTACCCTTGGAGCAATGTCTCCCAGACCTCAGCGCAAAAACCGGGTTCCCACTGCATCAAACTGGTCTCATCGATTCTCTTGTCCAATGATTCCAAAATGGGCACGGCCCACTGATGCTCTTTGCGACTGTGGAAAAATTTTGCCACGTCGAGCCTGCGTTTCATACTTTTTTTTGTATCTGTGGCGCCGAAAATCCCATCACGAAGCACCACGAGCGCCTGGGCCATGCTCTTTTGAGCCGCGGCCTTGGCGTCGTCGAGCCAGGCCCGGTCGTCATCTTCCTCGCCTGCGCCCCCGGGGCCTTTCGCGGCCTGCATCGCTTCGTGAGCCCACGCCTTCGTCTGTGGATCGGCGAAAGGCGCCCCGGTGTCATAGGTCAGCTCCACAATCTCGGGCAAGCGCAAAAGGAACCGCCCCGCCTCCTCCCGGACCGCTCGCGCCGCCGCCTCGGCCCCTTGGCTCTCGAGCCCCTGCGCCACGTAGCGCTGGAGGTTCATGTTAAAGATCCCCCCTCCCGAGATGAACATGTGCTCTGAAGTATTGGTCACAGCCAACCAGTTGCCGGCACCGAGCTGGGCGTCTAAGACGCTGAGCTGCTGCCTGGGCTCGGGGATGCGGGTCTTACCCTGGGGGTCGTGGACCGGTGGCTCCTCGACGGTGCCCCATTTAACGATGCGCGCCAACCTGTAGAGCATGGGCGCCAGCGGGCTTCCCTGCCTGAGCAAGTTGATGATCTTGACGATCTCCTTTATGCCCTGCTCCAAAGACTCGAGCTCACCTTCGAAGCTGGGCACCTCCACCTGGGGCGCTGGCGCCTGGGGGGCCTTGGGCGGCTCGGGCGGCTCGGGCTTCTCCTTCGCCGGCGCGGGGGCAGGCTTCGGCTCTTCCTCGCGCGGGGCGGCCTGGGGCTCTTTTGCCTCTCGGGCCGCGGGCGGCTCGGGCTTCTCCTTCGCTGGCGCGGGGGCCTGCTTCGGCTCCGGGGCGGGGAGCTTCTCGACCCGGCTGCTCAGCTCGGATCGCAGCTGACTGAAGCCCGTTACCCCGGTGGTGAACTTGTCCTGCACCTTCATCGGCAGAGCGTTGGCGGCGTCCAGGCATTCCCGCAAGGCGTCCGCTTCGCCGGCGCTCGGCTCGGTCACGCTCACCAGGACAGAAAAGCGCTCGTCCATCCACTCGAAGAACTGGGATCTGGCCCGCGCTCTCTTGACCGGCGGAAACATCTCCTCCCAGTGCTCGTCGATGAAGTGGTGCAGCGCCCGCAGCCCCACGGCGAGCCCCTCGTACTTGTGGAGCCTCAGCAGCGCCAAGCTCAAATAGCCCACGAGCGTCAGGTCTTTGGTCTTTTCGGTGAGCAGCGCGTCGCAGCAAGC
>JAABTR010000270.1 GCA_011389755.1 Deltaproteobacteria bacterium
TGTCGACAAAGGAAAGTGTTCGGGGCCTTTTTGGGCATCGAAGTTCGAAAGGGAGCTTTTAACAAGATGAATCAGTCGTTCGGTATTCGAATTATAGTCGGTGTGTTGTCCTTATCGATGGCCCTGCCGTTGGGCGCCTGGGCCGGTCAGCCGCCTGTGGGAAAGAAACACGATATCAGTCACGCGAGCGTGGTGAACCGCGTCATCTTGTCGGTCATCGAGAGATACTACGACCCGACGCGAATAGATGCGCAGAAGATGTTTCGCAAGACACTGGAAGAGCTGCAAAAGGCCGTGGCCGAGCTGCGGGTCGAGTACGATGACAAGGCTCAAAAAGCGGTGGTCGAGATCGGACAAAAGCGGGTCGTCGTGAGCATGGCCGAGCTGCGAAGCCCCTGGGGGCTTTCGAAAAGTCTAAAGAGCGTTTTCCGCGTGATGCAGCAGACTCTATCGAGAGAAGATTACGACTTCATGGAGCTGGAGTACGGCGCGGCCAATGCCCTGTTGTCGACCCTCGACCCCCACTCGAACGCGCTGCCCCCGGATATCTACGAGGACCTGCGCATGGGGACCACGGGCTCCTTCGGGGGCTTGGGTATCAAGATAACCACGGACAGGCGCCCTCCTTGTAACGGCAAACTCACCGTCGTGGAGGTGTTCGACAACACTCCGGCGGCCAAGGCGGGCCTCAAACCCGGTGATCAGATCATCCGCATCGAGGGCGAGTCCACGGTCAACATCACCACCGCGGAAGCCGCGGCGCGCTTGCGGGGCAAGCCCAAGAGCACAGTCGCGGTGCAGGTGCGGCGCGGGGACGGGGGCGTCAAGACGTTCGATATCATGCGCGATTCCATCGCCATCGAGAGCGTCACATGGAAGCTGCTGGACGGCCGGGTGGGCTACGTGAAGCTCGAGGCCTTTCAGGGCAACAGCGACGCCGAGCTCAAAAGGGCCCTGCTCAAGCTGCGCGAAAAGGAGATGAGGGGGCTCATCTTTGACCTCAGGGGCAACCCGGGCGGGCTGCTCGAGGTGGCCATCAAGATCGCGGATCTCTTCATCGACTCGGGGACCATCGTCGCGACCGCCGGCCGCACCGAGGAAGACCGCAGTGTTCGGAACGCGTCGGGCAGCGGTACGGAGCCGCTGTATCCCCTCGTCGTGTTGATAAATTCGTCCTCCGCATCCGCAGCGGAGATTCTGGCCGGCGCTTTGCGCAACCACGGCCGTGCCCTGCTCATCGGGGAGACGACCTTCGGCAAGGGGTCGGTGCAGATGGTTCAGCCCATGCCCGGCGGAGGCGCCTTGAAGCTGACCAGCGCCCAGTACTTAACGCCGGGCGATATTTCGATCCAGGCCGTCGGCGTGGCCCCGGACATCACGTTCGTGCCTTCGACCGTGGAAAAAAAGCAGATGGACATCGTGGCGGACCGCATGCGTTTCTCCGAGGCGGATCTCGACTTCCACCTGGACCGACCTTCGAGCCGGACCCGGGACGGCGCCAGTCGTCTCGAGACGGCTATTTACGTCGGCCCTGCCGAGCGAAAATCCGATCGCTCTCGCTTCGAGCGCTGTTTCATCGAAGCCCCGGACAGGAAATCGTATGTCGATACTTACGAGGAGAAATTTGCGCGCGAGCTTCTGAGCACGAGCGACGCGGCCACCACCGAAGAGCTCTTTGTCGAGGCGCGGCAGCTTTTGGAAAAAGAACAAGGGGAGTACGACACGCAGCTCAAAGCCTCTTTGAAGAACTTGGGCGTGGATTGGGCGTCGTCCCCGGCGGCGCCCCTCGACGAGAAAGAACCGAAAGCGAGCGCGGACGTCTCTGTCGACGCTCGGGTGATCGGCAAGGTGAGGCCGGGCAAGGACGCCAAGATCAAAGTGTCGGTCAAGAACACGTCCAAGGAGCCCATCTATCGTCTGCGCGGAGTCGCAAAGAGCGATAACTACTATGTCGAGGGAGTCGAGTTCGTGTTCGGAATGTTGAAACCCGGTCGGACCAAGTCGTGGACAGCGTCCGTGGAGATCCCTTCCAACGCTTCGGCCCGGATCGACCCTGTGACCATCGAATTCGAGCGCCAGGCCGGCCCAATGCCGCCCAAGGCAGAGCTCGAGATCGAGATTCCACCTCAGCCCGAGCCCAAACTGGCCTACAGCTGGCAGTTCCAGGATATGGGAGACAAAAACGGGTTCATAGAGCCGGGCGAGGATGTCGTGGCCTTTGTGACCGTTAAAAACATCGGCGACGGCGCGACGGTGGACGCTCAGGTGGAGCTGTCGGCCAAGCCCGGTGTGGATGTGGTGCAGGGGACCTTTTCCGTGGGGAAGCTGGCGCCGGGACGAAGTAAGAGCGGTGTGTTCAAGCTCCGCGTCTCACAGCGCTTCTCGATGCCGGAGGCCGAGCTGCATCTGTCGGCTTCCGACTGGATACCATCGCGGTTTCCTTTGAATCGGACGATGCTCGACCGCCCGATCAAGCTGGCAATCGCCTCTGCGACACCGGCTCCGAGCCAGGCCAGCGGCGCGCGGACATTCGATGAGGGGGCCGAGGGGCTCGTTTACGCGACGCCGAGCGCGGACGCCCGGGTGCTGGCCCGCGCCAAGCCCGGCGCCTCATTCCCCGTGGAAGCCCGCGTCAAAGATTTCTTCCGCGTGGCCCTGACCGAGGACCGATACGCATGGGTCGCCGCGAAGCAGACGGCGCCGGGAGGAAAAGGAAAGCCACTCTACGAGTTGGAGATGATTCGGCCGCCCGAGATCGTGGTGTCCGGAAAGTGGGTCAGGCGCGTGGACAGCGAGAAGATTCATTTGGAGGGCCGCGCGAGCCACCCCGAGAGCATCAAGGACATCATGATCTTTGTCGGAGATCAAAAGCTGCTCTACAAGCCGTGCAACGGAAGCTGCGATAACAAGAACCTGGCCTTCGAAGTCGATGTCCCCTTGGAGGTCGGCGTGAATCAGATCCTCGTGATCGCGAGGCACTCGAGCAAGGTGGGAGCGACCGAGACGATTTTCGTGCGCCGCAACGGCAAGGCTGAGGTTCCTAAAGAGAAGACCGCGGCGGTGAACTGATTTTGGCAGCGAATTTTCCTTTCGCGGCCCATTGCCTTGCTACAACCGACAGAATCGATGTTAGAATAGCTTTGTGACATCGAAGCCCGAAAGCGACAATGAGAGTCTTCAGGAATTCGTAGCCCTGCTCACCGAGCTGCGCGGGGTCCTCGAGGTGCGGGTGGTCAAGAGCCCCGAAGAGGTTTGGATCGGGCTGCGTACCGGGAAGCAAAGACCCGGACAAATTCTGCTCGAGCAGATCAACAAGGCCGCGTCCGGTTTCGGCTTGGACACGCGCGTCGTTCATTTTGGTCTTCTGGCGGATTGAGAACCCGGAGAAATACAACCGAGTTCGGGGTCGGGGGCGCTCATGCCTTCGCCTTGGGGGTAGTGGCGCTGTGGTTGCCCTTGGCCGCGGTCTCGTGGGCGGCGCTGCCCAGCGGGGGCATAATAGTGCCGCGGGCCGATAGACCCGCGGCGGCGACTCCCGGCCGAGATTTTGTGATCGCGGCGCGCCTGCCGCTTCCTTTGACCCCACCCCCGGGAGTTCAGAGCCTCGCGGCTCGAAAGGGGTGGCGCGCCAGACTCGTGCTCAGAAATATTCGCCAGATGGACAAAACGCCACGTGAGGCGCTGTATGATCTCGAGGTGATGCGGATTCGGCCTCACGTGGGAGCTGGCGCCGTCAATCGAGAGGTGTACGATTTTTACGTTGCGACGCCGCCGTGGCTGCCCGAGGGGCTCTATGACGTCGTGCTCGAGGGGCCGGGCGTCAAAGCCCGCAGCGAGGCGGCTCTTTGCCTGAGCTTCGAACGGGCGCCCATGAGCGACGGCGTCTGCAGGGGCATGGAGGGTCAAGGCGGCGGCGGGAGGCTCGATCTGTGGATACCGGCGAAGGTGCCGGGCATCGAGGTTCGTCAGGGGGGCCGGGTCATCACTCCATATCGAATCGCGTGGGCTCGGGTCCCGAAGGTGGGCTGGGCGCCGGCCATGCCTCGGGTGGCTCAGTACCGACTCGGAGCAGATGGGGAGGTTTTTGTCACCCAGACCAAGCAGCGCAGCTGCTCTTTAGAGATTGAGGTGCTCCCTCCTCCCGCTTCGGCGGGCGGCGGGCTCGGCGCGTGGACTTTTCGAGCACGAGACAAAGGCGCGGCCTTTTTTGTGTGGCGCTTTTCCAACACGCGATGGGGCACCGGTGAAAGAGTTCGCCATATCTTTATTGAATCGGAGCCGAGCGCTTCTGTCGTCTCCTTCGCCCACGACGCGGCGGCGTGTCGGGCCAGGGCTGCCGGGCTCGAAAAAGAGCACGCCTTCGGCCCGGCCTGTCGGTCTGCGCCTGCCCTCAAAACGCGGCAGGGGCTGTTGTCGTATGTCGAACTCTTGACGCGGGGCCTCTTGAAGGGGAACATATTTTAAGGCACTTGATCGCGCATCTCACTTCGGGAGAGATGCCTCGTAGTAAGGTTTTTCTTGTGGGAACGCCGGGTTCGGGAATATTATCCCGCCGCTTCTCCGTTAGGGGATGTGAAAAGCCGGTGCCCAGGTGCATGGGAGCTCGTCGCGACGAAAGATTGGAGTAATATGAATAGGCAATTTGTCAGTTTTTTCGCTATCGCGGTCGCGGTCCAATTGCTTTTGGGCTGCACGAAGCAATACATACCGAACACGGAGATCGAGGATGTCCCCTTTCACCGAGAGGTGGTTGAGGTGGTGGAGCGCTACAGACACGGGGTCGAAGACCGCAACATCGGCCTGCTGTTGTCGTTGGCCTCGCCCCGTTACTACGACAACGCAGGGACTCGCGAAGCCGATGATGACCTCAACCTTCAAGAACTCGAACGCGTGCTCAAGGATCGTCTCGAGTGGATAAAGACGATTCGCTACGAGGTGCGCTACAGGGACATCTACGAGATGGACGGTGTCGTGTACGTCGAGGTGGTCTACACCATGAGCTATGAGTACGAGATCAACGGCGAGACCAAGTGGGGGAACAAGACCGCCGACAATCGTTTCGAGCTCGAGCCCGTCGACGGGGGGTACCTGTTCCTCTCCGGTATGTGAGATTTTCGCCTCCCGAGACCAAAGCGGCGAAGTGTTCAGCCTATTTCTAAGCAGATTACGCGCGGTTGACCGGCGAAAACGTACAAAATGTTTTCGATGTGTATTCGTTTTGTTAAGATTCTCGCGCATGTATTGTAGTCTCAGGTTATAAGCGCGGGAACCGGGTACCGGATGAACGAGAAAAACAAGACACAGCTCGGGAAAATTCTCCTCAGACAGAAGTTGGTCAACCCAGCCGAACTCGAGAGCTTGCTCGACGAACAAGGTGAAGATCACGAGCGGTTGGCGTCGAAGGTCCTTGAGCGCGGCTACGCGGGGGAGAGAGATCTGCTGCGGGCTCTGAGCGAGCAGCACGGGATGCCGGCATCGGACCTCGACGAGGTGGAGATCGACCTGGAAAACCTCGATCTGATACCCCGCGAGATCGCGGAAAAGCACTTGGTCTTGCCCATCTCCATGTCAGGCGACAACATCCGATTGGCCATGGCCAATCCACAGGACAAGCGCGTCGTCGAAGAGATCGAGTTCGTCTCGGGCAAACGCGTTTTCGCGAACGTTGCTTTGCACAGCCAAATCGTCGCCGCCATCGCGAGGTGTTACGATCTCAAGAATTCGGGGGCAAGACTGTACCGCGGTCAGCGTTTTTCCACCAGCACGGCGCAAGAGCTCGCGTGGAGGCAGGCCGGAGAGCCGGACACGTCCGGCACGATCACACCGGATCCGGTCGTCGACGAGACCGACGTGGTCATCGAGGTCGAATTTGCCGAAGAGGGGCCCGGCGCAGACGCGCAGGGCAGCACCGGGCAAGAGCGGTTGTCGGAGCCTTCTTTCGGGGCTGCCGCGCCCGCGCCGGATGGGGATGAGACGACGCAGGCGGGTTCGATCCAGCAGACTCAGACTCAGACTCAGACTCAGACGCGCATCCTCGTGGTCGATGACGAGGAAGACATCCTCCTGCTCATCTCCCGGGTGCTCACGGAACGCGGCTACCACGTGATAACGGCGACCCGAGGTCTGGAGGCGATCGAAAAGGTCAAGACCGAGAGGCCCGATATCGTCATCCTCGACGCCATGCTGCCCGAGGTCCACGGGTTCGATATCTGTAAAAAAATCAAAGGGAGCCGAAAATACGGGCACATCCCGGTCATCATGATCTCGGCGATCTACCGCGGCTGGCGTTATGCCAAGGATCTCAAGGAGTCGTACGGCGTTGACGACTTCATCGAGAAGCCTTTCAAGAT
>JAABTR010000271.1 GCA_011389755.1 Deltaproteobacteria bacterium
TACCGCGGCTGGCGTTATGCCAAGGATCTCAAGGAGTCGTACGGCGTTGACGACTTCATCGAGAAGCCTTTCAAGATCAGCGAGCTGGTCGAAAAGGTCGAGCTGCAAAGCCGCGCGAGCAGCGCGCGCGAGCTGCCCCAAGAAGACGAGCTCTCAAAGGAAGCCGAGCGGATGCTCGCCGCGGGAATCGAGCGCTACCGAGCCGGTCAGGTCGATGAAGCCATCGATCTGCTCAAAAAAGGGGTCGAGATCGATCCGTTGGCGGCGAAGCTGCATTACCACTTGGCTTTGCTCCTGGGGAAGAAGGGGCTAAACTATCAGGCGATTCGTTCTCTCGAGAACGCTCTTGAGCTGGCGCCGGATTTTTTTCCAGCGCTTAAGAATCTCGCCGTTTTGTACCAAAAGGCGGGGTTCAAGTACAAGGCCATCGAAACCTGGGAGCGTGCTTTGGGGCACTGCCCCGACGAGGCGACCCGGGAAGGTATAAAGCAACACCTCGTGAGCCTCTTGTGATGTTGAGCTGATATGAAGTTTGTCTGCGAACAGTGTGGTTCTCGATATACCATTGCGGATGCGCGCGTCCGCAACAAGGTGCTGCGGATTCGGTGCAAGAAGTGTTCGAACATCATCGAAGTGCGCGATCCTGCGCTCTCAGACGCGCCTGGCACCGCGCGAGCCGAGCGCGAGGAAAAGGCCGCGCCGGACAAAAAAACCTCCGGATCGCTGCCGAGACCCAAAGGCAAGGCCAAGAAGGGCAAGAGTAACCCCCCCAGCGGCTCTGTCCTGGCTGATAAGTTCGCGGAGACCTTTCGGGCTGGGAAGAAAGCCGAAGGCAAAGGTACCCCCGGGCTGTACACCGCGGTCAAACGGTCGGCAAAGGTCATGGAAAAACAGGACGTCGATCTGGCGCACTGGTTCGTGGCCATCAAAAAGACGCCGACCGGTCCGGTCTCCGCGCGCAAGGTCCTCGAGCACAAGCGCGCCGGGCGCGTGACCGACGACAGTTTGGTGTGGAAGGAGGGGATGCCCGATTGGGTGCGCTTGCGCAACAGCAAGGAGCTCGTAGGGCTCATCGCCCGGCTGGAGCTGGTCGAGATGGAAAAGGCGTCCGTGCCTCCGCCGCCTCCTCCCGCCGCCTCCAAGCGGGGGCTCTTTGCCGAGCGAGAGACACAGACCGAGGAGCCCCTCAAAGGAAGCGCTCTTGGGGTCTTGACCGAGCACACAGATGAAGATGCCGAGGCGGCTGAGCCGGTTGATATCCAGGTCGAGGAGGCCCCATCCAAAGATTCGGAAGATAAGCCCAGCCCCGAGGACAGCTTCTTCTCCCAAAAGACGTCCGACTCCAAGTCGGGGATCTGGGTGGCCCTGGCCGACGGGCAGATGGCTGATATCCAGTCGCTGTCTCCTCCGCGTCCCGTTGGGTCCAATCGGGTGATGGTGATCGCCTCGGTGGGATTCTTCATCGCCGCCATGGGGCTTTTGGGAGTCGTCCTCTTTGGCGGACAGACCGCAGAGACCCAGACTGTCAGCAAGAACGTCACTAGGGTCATCGAGAAAGTCGTCTACAGAGACCGATACATCCGCGCCGAGTCCGGAGAAGACGTAAAAGACGAGAGTGCCGCCGAGGACAAGCGAGATGGCGCCGGAAAACCACGCGTGGCCAAAGCCGGGCGTGCAAAAGGCAAAGCAGATGCCAAAAAGCCGGAGGAGGCCCCCGCCGACGAGCGGACCCAGGCCCTGATGGAGCGCTTCGGCATGGCCGGGGACAAGGGGGCCATCGGCCGGGTCAAGAAGAACGAACGAGGCGGCGGCCGGGCCGCGGGCACGCTCTCGGCCAGCGACGTGAAAAACGTGGTCACCAAGAACCAGAGCATCCTGAAGACCTGCTACGAGCGCGCGCTCAAAACGGGGGGAGCCCCGTCCGACCAAGATATCCGGGTCAACTTCAGGCTCACCGTCGGCGCGAGCGGAAGCGTCAAGGCGGTCAACCTCGGTGGGCAAGGCGCGAGGTACAGCGGGCTCTCGTCTTGCTTGCAGCGCGCCGTGAAGAAGTGGGTGTTCCCCGCCAGCGGCTCGGACTCACCGGTGGAGTTTCCTTTTGTCTTTACGCCCAAGTGACCCATCGGTCTTCGGCGATGTTTCGCTTTATTTTTGGTTCTGACAGGAGTGTCTGAGGATGCCGGCCCAGCAGGCACAGCAGTTTTCTTCCCTAGCCTCTGAGGCGCTCATGCTGGCCATCGTGCTCAGCGCCCCCATCCTGGCGGCGGTGTTCATCGCGGGGCTCGTGTCTTGGGCGGTGCAGACCTACACGAAACGAGACGACCCGGGGATCGCGTATGTGAGCCGTATCGCCGCCGTAGCGGTGACCGTCATGATCGCGGGGCCGTGGATAGGGGCGCGGATAGGCGACTTTGCCGGTCGCATGTGGGCCCTCGTTCAGTCTGTCGGGCTGTAGCCGTGGACGAGGCCCTTCCCTACGCGGCGCTTCAGACCTACTGTCTGGGGGTGCTCAGGGTGGCCACCGTGCTGCGTTTCGTTCCTTTCTTCGCAGGTCGGCCGCTGGGTTGGGCGGCTTGGTTGGCTTTGAGCGCGGCCCTGGGGCTCATCTTGGTGCCGCTGCATCCCTTTGCCTCCCTGGGAGGCAAAGGTTACCTCGTCGCTGCCTTGGGAGAGATCGCCGTGGGCGCCCTTTTGGGGGTGTCTATTCGCCTCGCTTTTTCAGCGTTCGAGTCCGCGGCGGCCATGGTGCGCAGCGCGCTGCTCCCTTTCCCGCTCGAGTGGGACAGCGCGCAGGAGCCGGGCCGTGGCCCTGACATGGGGGTGTTTTTTTCTCTCATCGCCTTGGTCTGCTTTTTCTCGTTGTCGGGCCACCACGCCCTTGTCAAGGTCATGAGCGCGAGCATGGAATGCCATCCTTTGGGGTGGGCATCGGGGGGGATCTCGGGGTTTCAGGCGACGATTGAGCCGGATGGGCTATGGCGGCTCATGACGCTCGCGGTCGCTGCAGGGCTCATCGTCGCGGCGCCCGTCTTGACCGCCGGGATTTTGGCCGAGCTGTTTTCCGGGTTTTTGAGCCGGCTTGCCGAGAGGCCCGGCTTGGGCCTGCCGGGCCAGTGGCTAAAGATTCTGGCGACGCAGCTCGCTTTGGCGGCGACTTTGTGGTTGGGTGTCAAGGTCGGACTGGAGCTGCTCATGAGCGCTCTCGACGGGCTCTCGTCATGTGTGTGATTCGGGACCCCTTTACAATTTAGATTTCAATACCGGAGTTGACTTGACTATGGTCGTCGACGTACAAATCCGGTCATCGCTAAGCTTTTGTCCCGCTCGACGGGTGAGTTAGGAGATGGAATGAATCACGGCAACTGCCGTTTGGGTTTTTGGCTCTGGATTTGGATACCGACATTGGCCTTTGTGGGCCGTGCCGGCGCTCAAACGACGCTCGAACCGCCCTCGCTGCTCGCCGGTGAGGAGGAAGCTGAGCGAGAGGATCCGCTGACGGAAGCGGACCAGCTGGAAGGGCGAAAGGTCGTTGCAGTTGAGGCCGAAGGGAACAAGCGGGTCGCCACCGAAGACATCAGAGTCAACATCGGCACACGAAAGGGCATGGCCTTCAACGCCAAGCGCGCGGCTCGGGATATTCGCGCGCTCTATGCGCTGGGCTTCTTCAGCGATGTGGCCATTTTCTGGCGCCCGGCCGAGGAAGGCATCGTGCTCGTCTACAAGGTCGCCGAAAAACCGGCGGTCAACGAGGTCAGACTGCAGGGATTCGATGAGATAAGCGAGGATGACATCAAGGAAGTCCTCGATATCGAGGCCAATAAGCCCCTCGACGTCCCTATGATCCACCGCAATCTGCAAAAGATTCGTGAGCTGTACTCGGACAAGGGATTCTTCTTAGCCAAGATAACCTACAGGCTCGAAGAGGTGGGGGAAAACGCCTACGACGTGGTTTTCGTCATTCAGGAGCAGGCCCAGGTCGCCGTTCGAAGGATTTCCTTCGTGGGCAACCACGCCATCGAGGACTCCGAGATAGCGCGCGTTTTGTCCACCCGCACGTCGGGGCCGCTTTCGGTGTTGACCGACTCGGGGCGGTTCAAGCGAGAGGACTTCGATCGGGATCTGACAATGATCTCGGCGTATTATTGGGAAAAGGGCTATCTCAACGTCAAGGTCGGGACCCCGCGGGTGGAGCTCACGCCCGATCGCCGCTACATCTTTTTATCGATCCCCATCGAAGAAGGGCCGCGTTACAAAGTCGGTCGCATCCAGGTGCTCGAACACGACGACGCGGGAAATGAGGTCGAGCTTTTAGGAGGGCGCCGCAAGGTGCGCTCCATGATCGTCAGCGCCAGAGACCAGTGGTTCGCTCGCAGCTCGGTGATGGAAGACGTCAACAGAATCACCCGGCACTATCAGGACAAAGGTTACGCCCACGTCAACGTCAATCTCCAGACTCTGACCCGCCCCGACGAGAACATCGTGGACCTGATTTTCGACGTTAACCGCGGCCCTGTGGTGGAATTCGAGCGGATCGAGATCCGGGGGAACACCAAGACGCGGGATCGAGTCATTCGCCGGGAGGTGACCATCCACGAAGGGGAGAAGTACTCCCAGACCGGCCTGGACGTCTCCAAGGCTCGGGTGACCCAGCTCGGTTACTTCGAGAACGTCGATATGTCCACCAAGCCCGGCAGCGAGCCCGACAAGATGATCGTCACGGTGGAGGTGACAGAGCGGCACACCGGCCAGTTCCAGGTGGGTATGGGCTTCAGCTCCATCGAGAACTTCATCGCCCAAGCGCAGATCACCGAGCAGAACTTCATGGGGCAAGGGCAGACGGTCTCCCTCCAGGCGCAGCTGTCGAGCTTGCGCCAGATCTTCATGCTCAATTTCTGGGAGCCGCGGTTCCTCGACACCCAGTGGACGTTTGCTTTCAGGCTCTACAACACGGTCATGGCCCAGCTCGACTACAACAAAGAGTCGACCGGTGGCGAGCTGACCCTCGGACACCCCCTCGGGATGAGGGACCTGCGGCTTTACTTGACCTACAACCTGTCCTGGGAAGAGGTGGACACCGGTCAGAACTCGGCGCTTCTCATCAGCGGCCGCAGGATGAGCTCGGGCTTGCGAAATCTGCCGCTGGCTCACCTGTTCAGGGAGGGGCGCAGCTCGAGCTTCAAGGCGATGCTGGCGTTCGACAAGCGCAACAACCGGCTGTTTCCCACCGCGGGCTCGTACAACTCCGCTTCGGTGGAGTGGGCCTCGTCCTACATCGGGTCGGAGTTCGGCTTTACGAGGTACGCCCTGTCCTCCCGCTGGTACTTCCCCCTGTTTTGGAAGTTCGTGTTTCGTTTAAACGGTCAGCTCGGGCTGATCCACAGCCACTCGGATCAGGGATTATCAATCGTTCACCGGTACCGATCGGGCGGCATCATGGACGTGCGCGGTTTCTATCCGTGGTCTTTGGGGCCCCGTCTATCGATCCCGAACAAGTTCGATCCCAACGCCGAGCCGTATCCCTACGGAATCAATATCGGCGGAAACATGAAGCTGACCTTCAACACGGAGATCGAATTTCCGATCATCGAGATGGTGGGGATAAAGGGCGTGGTCTTCTTCGACGCGGGCAACTCGTTCAACCTCGAAGAGACCTGGTGCCAGGCCGGCGGCGGTCGCGGAATCAACGAGTTTTCCGATCCGTGCAACGCCAACCCGATAT
>JAABTR010000272.1 GCA_011389755.1 Deltaproteobacteria bacterium
CAATTCCTCTACTTCTCCGCAAAAAAAATCGAAGACAAATACAATAGCGATCTCTACATGCTCGACATGACCGGAGAAGCTCCGGCCCTCGTCCACCTCACGGACACCTCCGACATCGACGAGACCTCTCCCTCGTCGCCGCTGAGCAACGGCTTTCTCGTCTACGGGGATGGGGACAGCTCCGACGCCCAGTACTCCGATATTCGCTTTGTGTCCCTCGACGGGGACGGCCGCCCGGTCTCTAGCACAGACAAAGAGCTGATCCCGGCCGAGCGGCAAGACTGCGCGTTCTCCACGACCAAGCTCGGCAAGGGCAGCCCGGCGGTCTCCCTCGACGGCACCGAGGTCGTCTTTGTGAACACATATGTCCACGACACCGATCTCGACGGTTGCCCCCTGGTCGCCTACCGGCTCTCCCGCGCATCCATAATAGGCGCCGACGGCAACCTCGGCGCTACCGAAGACTTGGCCTGGGACACCGGCTTCGAGCCCGGCGCCTTGGTCAACAAGCCGATGGCTCCGGTCTACCTCCACGACACCAAGCGCGTCGCCGTCGCCGTCTTCGGGCTCGACCAGCACCCCTTGAGCACCGAGATTCAAATCTGCACGGAGACCTGCGCGAGCCTCGGCGACTGGGATTGGCTGACATACCAGGCGATCTGGTCCAGCGTAAACGTGGCCCAGCGCTGCCTCGCGGCGAACCCGGTCGCAGACGAGATCGCCTTTTTCCGCCAGTTCCCCGGAACCGCATTCGAGTCGGGTGTCTACGCTTTGGGCGACATCGCCACCGCTTCGGGGCACCCGATCTACGGGGACTACGGCGTGCTCGACACGACAGAGACCCTCGTTACGAACCTCGCGGGGGCACAGCATATAAGCTACGCCCAAAGGCCCCTCGCTGTCTCGCCGGACGGCAGGCTCATCGCCGTCGCCATCACCTTCGTCACCAACGAGCTGCTCGATGAGCGCTACAGCGAGCTGGCCATTGTCGACAAAACAACCGGCGCGCTGGTCGCAAATTTCGGATTCGAGAAGGAACTACGCGAAATAGACGGGCTACTCTGGCGTTAGGTTCGCACCCGGTGTCGGCCCACGGGCCATCCCTTTGCTCAGCGATCCGCGCCGGCGCGAACTCCAAGCCCCTTTTTCTGCGGGAACCAGCTTCTTTTCGCACCCGTTATTCGTCATCCCCGATCCCGTCGTATACTATTTTTGGATAAACAACGCCGTAAGCGAGGAGAATCGGGGCAATCAGGTGGAAGATCAAGACAAGCTGAAGCAAAGACAAGCCTGGCGAGACGCCGTGGCCACCAATCTGGAGAAAACGGAGCAGCTGGCCGAGGCCTCCGACCGGGTCACTCTTCTGCTCGAGACGGCCGGGATCTTGGAACACGAGCTCGATGATCCCCTCGAGGCCTTTTCACTCGTGCTCCGAGCGTTTTGGGAGATCCCCACCCGTGAAAAAACCATCGAGCAGCTCGAGCGCCTGGCGGACCTCACGGATCAATGGCCAAGCGTCTACGCCACCGCAACCGACGCGCTGCAAAAGACCCCGGGCCGGACCGCCCAGATTCTTCTTTTGCTCCGAATAGGCAAGTGGTGCGCATCCAAGCTGGAGCAGCTCGACCACGCCTTTGGCTACTTCACCCAAGTTCTGCAGATGGATCCGGCAAACCTCGAAGCCTATCGAAACATCGCGGACCTGTATGGAACGAGCCAGCAGTGGAGTGAGCTGGCGTCGGCGCTCGCGGTGGCGGCGTCCAACTGCCAAGACCCGGACGAGACCAAACAGTTTCTGTTCATCCGGGGCCGAGTCCTGGAACAGCACGTCGAAGACCCGGAGGAGGCCGGCGCCGCCTACGAAAGCGCCTGTGAAATCGATCCGGGGTATCGCAACGCTCTCAACGCCCTCGACGCGCTTTACGACCGGGAAAACAAGTGGTGGCAGCTCTTGACGGTGCTCGACCGAAAGCTGGACATCGCAGCCGATGACGATGAAAAGCTCGAGCTGCTCATGCGAAAGGGACAGCTCTTGTCGACGAAGGCCGACAACCACGAAGGCGCCGTGGACACTTACAACGACGCGCTGCGGCTGAGTGAGCGCTATCTGCCGGCGCTCGAAGCGCTGGAGAACACCTATCGCGCCGCGGATCAGCTGACCAAGGTCCGAGACGTGCTCGAGCAGCAGATCGAGGCTGCCCCTGACGACGTTAAAAGACTCGAGCGCTTGGCGACCCTCGCAAAGATGCTCGAAGAAACCCTCTGGGAACCGGTCCGGGCCGTCTCGACGTGGGAGAGAGTGCTCGAGATAGCCCCCAAGGATCGAGACGCGCTCGACGCCCTGATCCGGATTCATCGCAAGCGAAATAGCTTCGAGGAGCTGGCGCAGGCGCTCGAAAAGACCATCGAGGCTCGCGGCGACGACGGCGACGTCGACCAGTGGCGCCTCGAGCTCGGACACCTGCTCGTGGGCGAGCTCGAGCGACCCGAAAAGGCGCAAAAGTGGTTCGCCGAGGTCTTGGAGTCGAAGCCGAATCACCTAGGCGCCCTCGAGGGTCTGGCCGACGCTCAGCAGATGGCGCGGGAGTGGCAGGCGGCGCAGTCGACCCTCACACAGCTTTTAGCGCTGCTAGACGACGACGAGGCGAAAGCGGCTGTCAATTTCAGGCTCGGTTCTTTAAAGGCAAGCGAGCAAGACCTTCCGGGCGAAGCGATTGAATACTTTGCGCGAGTCATCGAAAACGATCCCCATCACCGAGAGGCCCTGCGGGCTCTTTGCGACCTCTATCTCAAGACACAGGACCTAGGCGCCGCGGCCGAGGTGCTTCAAACCGAGTACGAGCTCGAAGAGTCGCCCAAAAAAAAGGCCGCCATCGGCGCTGAGCTTGGAAAAATCAGCCAAAGACGAGGGATGGAGGAGCACGCGCGCCGGTGGTTCGAGCAGGCCCTGGCCATCGACCCATTCAACGCACCGGCGGCCGGCCAGATGGCCGCGATCCATCTCGCCGAAGGGACGTTCGACCAGGCTGTCGAACAGCTCGAGATGCTAATTAGGACCGAAGCCTACGACGATCCGGGGGAGCAGCAAAATTGCCTCGTGAACCTGGCTCGCGCCTACTTGGCGCTTGAAAAGACCGACAAAGCCGTCGAGGCGGCCGAAAAAGCCCATCAGCTGGATCCCGCCCATCACGCCTCGCTGCGCGCCCTGGGTGACGGGCTGTTTGGGGCGAAGCGGTGGGAAGAGGCGCTGACCGTCTATCAAAAGCTCGTCAAAGAGCAAGATGACTCCGGCGGCGAGGATCGCGCCGAGCTTTTTTTCCGCAAGGCGTGGATCTTCTACCATCTGAAAAAGTCGGGCCGCGCCATCTCTTCGCTCACCGAGGCGCTGTCTTTATCACCGGTGCATCGCCCATCGCTGGAGCTTATCATTAAAATTTTCAGCGAAAAAAAGAAGTACGCGGATGTGATCATCTATCAAAGACAGCTCGCGGGCTGCCTCGAGGGCGAGCAGCGCTTCGAGCTCACCGTGCAGATGGGCGATCTGGCCACCGAAAAACTCGATGACCACCCGATGGCGATACAGGCCTACGAGGAAGCCATCAAGCTGGAGCCAAAAGACCGCCCAACGCTCCACAAGCTCCTGCCCCACTACCAAGCCACCGAGCAGTGGCCCGAGGTGGTCGACGTCATCTCGCGGATCCTAGAGACGCAGCCCGATCCTCTAGGCAGCGCCAGGCTTCACAAGTCGGCGGGGATCATTTACCGGGACAAGCTCGATGACAAGGAGCGCTCCGTCGAGTGCTTCAACGCCGCCCTCGATGCGAACCCCGACGATCACGACGTCTTTGTCACGCTCGTCGAGCTGCTCAGCGCCGCGGAGGACTGGGAGAACCTGGAACGAAATTACCGCAGGATGCTCGAACGCGTTCGAGGAGGTCGAAAGGATCGAGGAGCCGAGCTGTGGCATGCCCTCGGCGAGCTTTTTTTCTACCAGAATAAAGACTTCTCCTCGGCGATCGAAGCGTTCAAGGCGGCCGACGCCCTCGAGCCTCACAATCCGAGGCGCGAGGAGCTCTTGGCGAGTTGCTATTTCAATCTGCCCGACCGCGCCGAAGACGCCATCGCCGAGTACCGCAAGCTCGTAAAAGAGGACCCCAAAAACCCGGATCATTACAGGTTTTTGGGCAACCTGTTCAGCCAGACCAGCCGCCTCGACGAGGCCTGGAATGTCTCGGCGGCCCTGGTCGCCCAAGCCAAGGCCAACTCCAAAGAACAGGGGTTCTACCTCGGCAGGAGACCAAAGAACTTCAGTCACTCGACATCCCATCTGACTCAGGAGCAGTGGCGAGCGCAGATCGCCCACCCCGACGACGACCCTCTGATCGCCAAGATCTTCTCGGTGATCACTCCGGCGTTCATTTTGAAGATGGAGCAGCCCCTCAAGGCCTACGGGCTCAAGAAGCGCAACAAGGTGACCTTCGAAGACGACTCCCAGGTGGCCAGCATCTACTACAGAGCTGCTCAGCTGCTCGGCTTGACCTTCGTCCCCGAGCTGTATATCAAGCCCGCCGACTCGGCTCCTTTTAGCTACGCGCTCTCGGATCCCCCGGCATCCGTGGTGGGAAAATCGTTCGTTGACATGCACGCGCCCGGGGAGCTTCTCTTCGCCATCACAAAACACCTGGCGTACAACCGGCCCGGTCGTCAGATCCGGTGGATCATCAGCGCCAAGGGTGAGCTCAAGATGGTCCTCGTAGCGGCGATGAAGATCTGCGTGCCCAGCCTCGAGATGCCCGAGAGAAAACAGTCGGTCGTCGACACCTATATCGGGTCCCTGACTCAGATTTTGTCTCACGAGCAGATAGATGACCTGCGCGAGGCGGCTATCACCTTGGCTCACCGGGAGGAGCTCCCCTCGATCAGGCGCTGGACCGCGGGCCTCGAGCACACGGCATGTCGAGCTGCGCTGCTCCTGGGCGGTGATTCGTGCGAGACGATTCAACTGACAAAGGACCATCACTTCGACGCCAACGCGTCCGCGCTGGCCGCCGATCTGTTGGCCTTTGGGGTCTCAAAGGAGTACGCGGAGCTGCGGCAAGCCCTGGGGCTCGGCGTCGAAAAGATCGCCCCTTAGCGTCGCCGCGAGGCGCGATCGCAGGCGGGATTCACTGCGCCTCCACCATCATCCAGTAGTCGCCGATATCGTTGTCGAATCCGGTCACCTGAACCCAGACCGTCTCGTCCAGAGCCTCGAACGCGACCCACGGCTGGAACTCGGACACGCCGGTGCGAGCCAAGCCGGGGTAGGCGGTCTCCTCGTCGGCGCGCAGCACGCTCATTCTGAGATCCAGGGTGGGCGCCGGGTCCGTGTGCACCGGATGGTACCCGTAGCCCTCCGCGTAGAGCCGATAGCTCGTCCCCACGGCCGCGTCGAACCGCAGCCAGTCCCCGTCCAGATCGACGATGGAGAGCCTGCCCTGGACCCACGTGCCCTCCTCGAGGATCTTCACCGCCGGATCCGCGGCGCCGATCACCGCGACCGGTGAGAGGCCCGACTCGCCCAAGCTGTTCGACGCGGTGACGTGGAAGTAATAGAGCACCTGGTTCGTCAAACCGTCCGCGATCCCCTGGTTGGCCCCTTCGACAGGAGAGGACGCTCCGTCCGCCTGCCCGGTCGCGCCGAAGTCCGCGCCGGCCCGGTAGTAGATGGTGTACGCGTCAGCCCCCGAAACCGGGTTCCAGCGCAGCTCCACCTGGCCGTCGTCCGTCGAGATCACCACCACCCCCGTGGGCGCCTCGGGCACGGCGAATGGGGCGGTCGGCACGGCCGAGAGCACGTCGCTGAAACTCGACTCGACGACGCCGTTCACGCCGGTCACCGCGACGGCGTACGTGGTGCCGTTGTCGAGCCCTTCTATGACGTGAGACGACTTATACAGCCCGGCGGGGATCCCCTCGATCACGTCGGTGTAGTCCCAGGGACCGAGGGTCGTCGAGGCCTCCTTGTAATACAGATTGTAGGTCTTCGCCTCGTCGGTCTCGTACCACTGGACCGAGATCGACTGATCCGAAGCGACCGCCGCGATGATCTCCGGCGGTGCGAGATGGGCCGGTCCAATGTCGCTGTCCGAATCGACGCCGGAATCGAGGACCGTATCGGAGCCGGAGTCGCCGCCCACCTCGGGGCCGGAATCCACGGCCGTATCGGAGCCTGCGCCGTCGCCGGTGTGCGTGTCCCCGTCCGTGTCGACGTCACCGCCGGCTGAATCGAGATCGCCGCTGCTCGAATCGACCACCATCTCTTCGTCGCCCTCATCGCGGGCGGGCCGCTCCTTTGAGACGGCGCACGCCGCCAACAGCATTGCCACAGCGCACCAAACCATGCCCTTATTCATCGCCACACTCCTTGACTCGTGTCTGTTAATCTGGAGACACATCCTGCCAGCTTTAAAAAAAAATCATAACGAAAAATCCCCTGGATGGTTGCGAACGAAACCGTTGTGATTTGAAAGAAGCCCCCCAAAAAGGCGATCTTCGCCGCTACCTGAGCTCGATCACCTCGACCTCGCCGAGCTCGAGCGCTTCTAGGGAGGGCTTTATCTTTTCGACGTCACCCACGACGACCCAGATCATGTTGTCCGGCCGGAGCATCGCCGCGGCGCCCGCCGACAGATCGCCCAAGGTCTGGGCCTCGATCTGGCCCGGGTAGGTCTCGTAGTAGTCATCGGGCAGGCCGAAGCGGATAATCTCCGAGATGGAGTCGCCCACCGCCGACATGGTCTCCCATCGACCGGGCAGCTCGAGCACTTTGTTTTTTCGGACCTTTGTGAGCTCGTCCTGCGTGACCGGTTTAGGACCGAGCACCCCCCGGATCTCCAAGAGGATCTCCGAGACCGACTCCGCGGTCTTGTCCGACTGCACGGAGCCGTAAACGAAAAACGGCCTGTCGCCTTGCGAATCGAGGATGACAGAGCGCGCGCCGTAGGACCAGTGCTTGTCTTCTCTCAGGTTCATGTTGATCCGCGAGGTGAAGCTCGCCCCCAAAACGTGGTTCATCATCGACAAGGCGATGTCCCGCTCATCCGACTTGGGCAGCGCGGTGTGACCCGCGATGATCAGCGACTGGAGCGCACCTGGGCGATCGATGAGGTAGAGCTTCGATTTCTTCAAGGGGGGAGCCGGCGCGATGTCCTTGCCGGCGACCGGCGCGTCGGGCCAGTCCTTAAACACCTTCTCGATTCTCGGCCTTATCTCCTCGAGGGTCGTGTCGCCGACCACAACCAGCTTGGCGTTACCCGGTCGCAGCCAGGTGCCCTTGAACGCCACGAGGTCGTCCCGGGTGAGCGAGCTCACCGTGCCCGGGTAGCCCGAGCCCGTGTACGGGATGCCGTAGGGGTGGTCCTCGCCATAGAGCAACACGGGGAAGACGCGGAGGGCCATCGTCACAGGTCGCGCTTTCTCCTGCTCGATCCCGGCGAGCTGCTGCTTCTTCAAGCGCTCGAGCTCATTTTGTGGAAACGCCGGGCTTATGACCACGTCGGCCAGCAGGTCGAGCGACGGCTCCAGGTTGTCCTTGAGGGCTGACAAAGAGACGAAGGACTGGTCCAGGTTGGACCCCGAGGAGAGCTCGGCGCCGAGCCTGGCCAGCTCATCGCTGATCTCGAGGGCAGAGCGATTGGCCGTGCCCTCGTCGAGCATGTTCATCGCCAATTTGGCGGTGCCGGCCGCTCCGTCTTTGTCCGCAGCGTAGCCCGCGTCGAAGATGAGGTCGAACAAAACCACCGGAACCGAGTGCCACTCGGCCACCACGAGCTCCACACCGCTCGAGAGCGTGGCGCGCTCGATCTTGGGGAACTTCGTCGTCGCAGCGTCTCCCATCGCCGGCAGCTCAGACCGCGCGGCACCGTCCGGCTTAGCCTTGAAACGCGGGAAGGGGCGCACCTCCAGCGCGTACTGACCGCTGGTGAGCCATGTCGCCGCGCTTTTTTGCAGATCAGAGGCGGTGGCCGCCCGGACGCGCTCCAAGGTCACTTTGTAAAAGCCGGGATCGCCGGCGAGCACCTCGTTTTTGGCCAGCACATCCGATTTCCCCCCGAACCCTCCGATACGCTCGATGCCGCGGATGAATGAGGCGATGTACTCGGTCTTGGCCCGAAGCAGCTCATCTGCCTCCACACCGCCCTCGATCAGCCGCTCGAGCTCTTCGTCCAGGGCCCTCTCCACGAGGGACAGCTCCACATCGGGCTTGGCTGTGGCGATAATGAGGAACTGCCCGCCGATCTCCCGGTCGTCGTAGTAGACATCCACCGACGTGGCGATCTGGTCTTCGTAGACGAGCCGCTTATAGAAACGAGACGATTTTCCATCGGCCAGAATCGACCTGAGCAGCTCGAGGTGGGCGGCGTCCGGCGTTCCCCAGGGGGCCACATTCCACTGCTTGTAGATCCTGGCCTGCGGTACGCGATCGTGGGTGACCTGCCGGCGATCCTCTTGTCTCTTTGCGACCCAGGTCTCGAACTTGGCAAGCGGCGGTCCCGGCGGGATATCGCCGAAGAACTTCTCGGCCTTGGCCCGCGCCGTCTCCACATCGATGTCGCCAGCCAGGACGACCACCGCGTTGGACGGCCCATAGTAGGTGTCGAACCACCCGTGGACATCCTCGAGCGACGCCGCGTCCAGGTCCTCCATCGAGCCGATCACGGTCCAAGAGTAAGGGTGCGAGGCGGGATAGGTGGCCGGGGTCATCAGCTCCCAGGCCATGCCGTAGGGTTGGTTCTCGTACTGTCTCTTCTCGTTCTGCACGACCCCGCGCTGCTCGTCGAGCTTGCCCTGATCGATAGCGCCTTTTAGGTGCCCCATGCGATCCGACTCCATCCAAAGAGCCACGTCGAGGGCGGGGGTGGGCACATTTTGAAAGTAGTTCGTCCTGTCCTCGCTCGTCGTGCCATTGAGATCCGTGGCGCCCACGCGCTCAAGGGGCTGAAAGTAGTCGTCGTTATAGTTCTCAGAGCCGTTGAACATCAGGTGCTCGAAGAGGTGGGCGAAGCCGGTGCGACCGGGTCGCTCATTCTTCGACCCCACGTGGTACCAGACGTTGACCGCCACGATGGGCGCCTTGTGATCCTCGTGGACGATCACGGTGAGCCCGTTGTCGAGGACGAACTTTGAATAGGGGATTTCGATGTCCTGGCCCAGCGAAACCGTCGATTCTTCGGGGGCCTGGACACTCTTCGGCACGCTGCTGCCGCAGCCGAATGAGACCAGCGCCGCCACGACCGGAAAACAAAAAAAGACCCGTTTCATGACTTTTCTCCTTCATGCAGGTAGGTGCGGACCATAAAATACAAACAAACGAGAGGCAAACCGCTGGCTCCCGCCGCCGCACGACGGGGGACCGCGTCTTCTACGACACGACACGGAGGAGCAAAGTGAAACTCATCAAAAAAATCCTTCTCACCACCGACTTCAGCAAGGGAGCGGAGATCGCGACGCGGACCGCCTTGGGCCTTGCCGACAAACTCGGTGCCGAGGTCATCCCAATACATGTCTTGCCCGATTCTCTGGCCGAAGGGATCGACCGCGATGTCCTGATGAAGGCGGTGCGCGCCCGTTTTCGGGAGCTGACAAGCGAGCTCTCATCCCGCGGTGTCGTCGTCAAGGAACCGATCGTAGGGAGCGGGACCCCGTTTCTAGAGATCACCGAGCAGGCGGATCTCATCGGGGCCGATCTCATCGTGCTGGGTGGAAGCGTGAACGCGGCGCATCGCGGTGACAGGATCGGCACGACCACATCCCGGGTTCTTAGAAACGCGCACAAACCGGTGTGGGTCGTGCCCCTAGATGGTGAGCCGATCCCCAAGAGCATCCTGTGCGCCGTCGATTTTTCCGACGGCACGAACCGAGTCATGCGCAACGCGACCCACCTGGCCAGAGCTCTCGGCGCGAAGCTGAGTTTTTTCACGGCGGTGCGACCGCTGTCCACGATGCTATCCTACTTGGATTTCGACGTGGCCGGCGCCCCGGACGACCGCGCGCTGAAGGCCGCAAATGATGAGATGGAAAAGGCGCTCCAAAACCAAGACCTCTCGGGCATCGATTGGTCAAGCCAGGTTGTCTCAGGGGTCCCAGAAGACGCGATCGTCGAGGCCGTCGGTGCTCAAAGCAGCGATCTGCTCATTCTCGGGGCCACGGGAAAATCACGGGCCAGGGCATTTCTCCTGGGGAGCGTCGCAGAGAAGGTCACGCGCCGGCTTCCGTGCTCAACGCTTTTAATAAGCGGCGAGGACGTCATTAAATTCTGTGTCGACTTTGAGACGACCGATGGGGAGCGCCTCTACAAACACGGCGTCGAGCTACTGAAACGGGGATTTTCCGAGGAAGCGGTCGCCGCGCTGGACCGCTGTCTGGTTCGCAATCCGTATCACGTGCCTGCGTGGGAATCCTTAGCCGCCGCTCACGAGCGCCTTGGAAACAAATCGCGCTCGAAATATGCGGCCGGCAAGGCCAAGGACATCTACGACAGCGTATGGAAGCAGCGCGTCGAAAATGAGATTCGAAGCCGAAAACGCGTTGATTGAGAGGGCGCCTCGCGCTCACGGCGAACCGAGCTTGTGCTCGATGACCGCCAAAGTGAGCTGCTCTACGAAGTCGACGCCGAAGACTATTTTTCTGTAGTCGAGATTCTCGGGTGTATCACTCATCAGGTGGTAGTCCGGCGGCGCTCCGATTTGGGGATCGAAACAGGTAAAACAGACGCCGTCATAGCCGTTTTTGAGAACCGGACCGATGTCTGTGCCTCCGACCGGAATGCTGAAACCTTCAACCTCTTTGAACCGGGGATCTTTCGCCGCGGTCCTGCCTATGACATCTTCGAGCCACTGAGGGATTGGTCGCTGCTTGAAGTCTCCGTCGCTCTCAATGAAACACAGCTTTTCGCCGGACAATCCGTCGAGCCCGATGAAGACGGTGTCACCGGGATCCCACTGCCTCTTTTTTTCCTTGGCAAGCGCGTGGGCCCCCCCGAGACTGCACTCCTCGCACCCCGTGACGACAAACACGAGCTCCACGTCGCGCGGTTTTTTCGCCACAAGGCGAGCAGCCAGAAGAGGTAGCGCCGCGCAGCCGCTGAGATCGTCATTGGCGCCGGGTACGATTTTGTTCTTTATGACCACCTGAAGATTGCCCAAAAACGCAAACAAGCTCGGGAGGGTCAGCGCCCACTCCCAGGGGCGCATGAGCGCCGCATAAGGGAGCGAGAAAAAACGAAGGACATCCAAGCCGGCCAAGGCGAACTGAGAGTAGATTGTTACGGCCAGCAAGTGTCTGAGCAGGTCAATTCTTTTGGGCAGCCCTTGTGAGTAAAATTTTATAAAAGCGGGATCAAACATTGGCCCAGTGAGCGCTGCATCCCCATGAGCCATAAATACGATGCGCAGTCTTGGTGAGCTCTGAGCAGGCGCCGTCGCGATTGTATTTTGAGAGGGTCTCCATTTCAGAAGGTGCCTCAAGGAGTACCCGCGCGTCGAAAACTCAGACAGGTACGATAACCCAACGGCGAGGTGACACAACAAGCCGGCCAGGGGATAGGTGCCTGAAAGCAAGGTGCCCAGCACCGTAACTCCGCCGTGGAGCGCCAAATTGGCGGCGAGGCTGTCGTTGGACTTAAACGTCTCTTCATGGACAGTGAGCCCCTGCCCTTCGAGTTCAGCTGCCAACAGCCGGTGAGCGCGCCGCTCATCATCGCTGGTGCCTTTTCGCTTCGGGCATTTGGCGACGATTCTCTCAATGAGCTCTTTTACGAAATTCTCTGGCGACTCTATGTCGGTTTTCGTCTGATTCATCTTCACTCATTTGGAGATCGAGCCAGGGATAAGCAGTGAACCGGCTTCTTTTTTTTCGTAGGACTCGAAGTGAACCCGTTTCATGAAACGTCGAAAATTCAAATTGGAAAGCAGCGCCACGGGCTTGGGCAGATAGGGCCTGCCCCACAGCCTCTTGAATATTGACCTTATGCTGTAGACCCGGTCCCAAACGTGCCTCACACCTTCGCGCAGCTGCTCTGGTGTCATGTTTGCGGGCTGAAAGACCACGTTGTGGCCGTTGTACAAAGACCAGTCCCTGGTGAGCAATCTTCCCTGACTTTCGTATCTATCAAAAGCCGGGGTTC
>JAABTR010000273.1 GCA_011389755.1 Deltaproteobacteria bacterium
TTCTCCTGTCAATACCCCGATGAGTTGGTTGATCCGGTAGCTCAATCCGCCCACCTCGGCCGACTTCACGTCGAAACGATAATTGTAGGCGCCGTTGATGACCTTGAGGAGCCCATCTTCGATAGCAACGACCGGAGCCAAAAAGTGGTTCGCGAGTATAATCCCGGCGGCGAAGACCCCAAGGAGGGCGATCCCCATAATGATGAGCAAGACATACAGCGAACCGAGGTGGGTCGTCGCCTCTGTCATCGAGGCCATGACGATGTTCACCGTGGCATCTTCGGGTTCCGTTTTGTATTGAGGCGCGGCGATCGCCAAGTAGGACTCGCCCTCGACCTGCATCTCGAAAACATCGGAAGGCAACTGTGACTCGATGCTGTTTTCGATGATGCTCGTAATTTCGGGTTTATCGATCCACGAGTCAACGCTCTGCCGGGCGGTGTCGGTCTTGAACGACAAGGTGTGGACGTCAAAATCCTTGACCACCGCAAAGTCGTAACCGAGCATGTTCGCCTTTCTCTGCGTCGTCCCGTTCGAGATCTCGAGCCCCACGACCAACGTCCCTTTGAGCTCTTCATCGAACCAAATCGGCGCCGCAGCCATCTCGAGCAGCCCCGTGTTGATGAGCTGACAGTACCTGGGATCCGCATTTTTGGGGTCGAACGGAGAGCCGGCCGCGGACCACACATCGTAGGTGGCGAACCCATCGAGCGCTCTCCTGACGACCGGGACGGCCTCGGCGACGTTCTTTCCGGCCGGACACGCGTTGGGGGTGATGTTGCGCGCGACGACCACACCGTTGCGATCCGTCAAAAAAATGAACTCCGGCTTTTTTTGTCCCGTCTCCGACCAAGACTGCTCGTAGCTTTTGATCGCCTGGACGCACGCCTCGAACCACGCCACACCGACGAGTTTTTCGTAGTGCTCATCGGTCTCATCCTCCTTCTTGTCGATTTCCGGAGGGGCGAAAGCCTGGCGCATGATCGCGGATTGAGCGCTGAGCCTGACGTTCTCGAGCAAGGTAGTGGAACGAAACCCCTCAACAGCATTGAGGATCGCCGGCTGTCGCAGCAAGTCGGCCTTGAGCCGCTGGATCTCATGCTGCCTTAAGTCGTTATTGAGGTAGAAAAAACCCGTCAGCCCTAAAAGCAAAACGGCAATGAAGTTCGGGAGAATGATTTTTGCCCGCATCGACCGCTCCTTCTCGAGGGGCAACCGCTGCCCCTCAACCAGACTTTTTTAGCAATTTCGGATGGTTTATGCTCCATCCCACTGCAAACCCGCCCAACGCGCTGCGCGTTTTTGAGCGTCGTTGATTTTGTTTTCGAATAATCTCAAGTGCTACAAGATACCCTCATTACACCGATTCGCCAAACACTCGGTTTCAGGTTTTTTTCGGTTCGGGAATCGCAAGGGTTTCCTTGGGTGAGCTCCAACCTTCGGGATTCGCGGCTTGTGCACTTTATCTTTGTGATTTATCCTAAATAATCTGCATATCTGGCGCAGGAGGTCACTGGATGTTCCGATTTCTGATCGAAAAGCTCAAACAGGCCCCGGGGCCATTAAAGCAACCGCGCCTGATCTTGGGCGATCTCGCCGAAGAGCTGCTCGACCTGACCGAGCATTACCTCAACCGGCTTCGCGGCCGCGCCCCCGAAAGCACGCCGCACGCTCCCCCGGCCCCTGTCGAGGTGCGTTCGCAGCCCCCCCGTTCGGCTTCTTCTGCCCCAAAAGAAGAGCCCGAGCCAAAGGCCACCTCGAAACCGGCGAAGAAAAAAGCCAAAAAATCCTCTTCGAAAAAGGTGGCCGCGCGCAGCGTCAAAGCGCCCCCTGTCAAGCGGACTTTGGAGGTGGATGAGCGACTGTCAAAGACACTCGACCACCCATCCAATCAAAAAAAGCAAGATTTCAAGGTGCTGGCTATCTTGTGGGACGCAAAGCAGCGAGATCTCGGCTTCATGTCCGCCAAAGAGATATCAAAGCACGGGGAGAAGCTCGGGCTGGTCATCCGGCACGAAAACGTCCGCAAAGTCATCCGTATGCGGCTCGAAGACTCTATCGAGATCCACACCGAGCAGGGTGGGAACGGCAGCGTTTACCGCTACCGACTCGCTTCGGGAGGTTCGAGCTACTTCGAAGAAACCTATTTCGGAAAATGACGACCGACACCAACACGTTCTCCGAAATTCCGCGCGTCCTGGTTGTTGATGACGAGAAAGTCATTCGAGAAATCCTCGCGGATTTTCTCTCTCTCGAAGGTTTTTATGTCGTCACCGCTCCGGATGGGACGACAGCGCTTCAACGACTGGAGCAGTCCCGTTTCGACATGGTGATCTCCGATCTCAAGATGCCTCAGATGGGAGGCCTCGAGCTGCTCGAGCGCATCCAGGCGGAGCACGAAAACGTGCTGACGGTCATCATGACCGGCTTCGGGACCGTCGAGACAGCCATCGAAGCGATGAAAAAAGGCGCCTACGACTACATCCTCAAGCCCTTCAAGGTCGAGGAGGTCGTGCACATCGTTCACCGGGGCCTCGAAAAACAGCGCCTCATCAACGAGAACATCCGCCTTCGCGAGATCATCTCGCTTCACGAGCTGTCCGAGCAGCTCCAGTCGACGCTCTCCCTCGAAGAGGTCATCGAGTCGACGCTCAAAACCTGCGTCACCAACATCAAGTGCGATTTGGCCGTGATATATCTCAAAGACGAAGAGGTCGGATACTTCGAGAAAAGCGGCTCGATGGTTCACCCCGATGCCCCACCGGAGGTGGAGACCGGAAGCCTCAACTTCGACAATATCGTCGAAGACCTCAGCCACAACCGCGCCATCTTGTGCCACGATAACACAAGTTTCTTTCAGTATTTCAAGCGCATCCCGAGCTTACTGACCTCTTTTATGTGCATCCCCTTGGTGGCGCGCCAAAACAACATCGGCCTGCTCGCGTGCTTCGGCTTTTTCGAAGACACGCGCTTTACCGAAGGGCAGCGCAAGCTCATCTCCATGGTCGGCTCCCGAGCAGCGGCAGCCGTCGACAACGCGATTTTGTTCCGCAACCTTCAGCAGACGTTTCGCCAAACCATCCAGGGGTTGGCCCGCGCCCTCGAGGCCATGGACAAGTACACCGCGGGCCACTCCGATCGGGTGACGGTCTATGCGCGGATCACCGCCGAGGAGCTGGGAGAGACTCCCGAAAGGGTCGAGCTCATCACCCAGGCCGGGATGCTCCACGACATCGGCAAGCTCGGATGCCACGCCAACCTCAACAAACCCGAAAAGCTCACCGAAGAAGAGTACGAGATTTTCAAGTCCCACCCGGCCTATGGAAAAGAAATACTCGAGCCCATCAGCTTCTTGCGTTCCCTGGTCCCGGGGGTCCACTTTCACCATGAGCGCTGGGACGGTAAAGGCTACCCCCTGGGATTGTCCGGTGAGTCCATTCCCAAGATGGCGCGCATCTTGGCGGTGGCCGACAGCTACGACGCCATGACCTCCAACCGCGCTTACCGGCGCGCCCTCAAGCACTCCGTGGCCGTGGCCGAGCTACGGCGATGCTCGACCACCCAGTTCGATCCCATGGTGGTCGAGGCCTTTCTCGACGCCATCAATAAACACCGCGCCGAGTGCGACGATCGCAAGGTCCCCTACCCCGACTAGCGGCATCAGCGAAAAATCCAAGGCTCCCGTGACCGCTTGTCACAGGCGGCGGTTTCCTCGAGGCTTCGTTTGCGGTAAAAGACAGGTTCGAAAATCTTTAAAAGACCACGAGTCCTAAAAGTCTATGCCCGAAAACTTCGCACCTCGACCCCCCTTTGCATCCAGCCGCTCGACGCCCCCCTCGTCGACCAAGCCGGGCTCGTCGGTTCGGATACGGGTGGTATCGGGGCTCGCCGTCATCATCGTCGCGTTTGCCGGGCTGACCCTCTACAGCATCACCTTGCATCGCTCGACGGTCGACGACATCGGCCTCATCAACAGCTCCTACCTCCCCCTCACACTCGGGACCGCTGAGATCCGATCGACGCAGCTCGTCTTCAACACCCTGCTCGACCGACTCGCCGACAACCCCAATCAGTCGGTCACCCGGGAGTGGATCGACGCGGCGAGGCGCTTCCGCCCCGCCACACTGCGCAGACTGCGCGCCATCGTCGACAAGACCCTAGAAAAGGACATCCCCGACGAAGAGGCCGCGTTCATCTCCGAGATGGGTCGAAGGCTCGTCGAGGTCGAGAGGCGCTACCTGGCCAACGAGAGCAAATTTCAAGAGCTCTACGGCCTGATGAGCACCGGGAAAAACGACGAAGCCCGCCATCATATCGAAGGACTCAAACGCGTCGAGAGGCTCCTCGATCGCGTCCTCGAGGGCGTCCGCGTCGAGGTCGAGACCCACATCACCGAGCTGGCCGAAGCGGCCCAGAGCGAAGGGGAGAGAGCAAACCTGGGGCTGGCTATCCTGACGGGGGCGACCTTCCTCGTCGCGGTCTTGGTGATCGTCTCCACGAATCGGCTCCTCGGCCCCCTAAAGACTCTTCAGCTCGCCGTGGCGCGTGTGGCCCGGGGCGAAGTCAACACTCACCTCACCGTGGGGTCGGACGACGAGATCGGAGCTCTCGCTCGTGGCTTCAACCGGATGACCGACGCCCTTGCCGAGCGAGACCAGATGCTCATCCGCTCCGAGCGCCTGGCCACCGCTGGAAAAATGGCGGCTCAGGTCACCCATGAAATACGCAACCCCTTGTCGTCCTTGGGGCTAAACGTGGAGCTGCTCGAAGACGAGCTGACCGAGTTGCCCGAGGCATCAGAAGCCAAGGACCTCCTTCGCGCCATGCAAGACGAGATCGAGCGGCTGACGGGGATCACGGAGTCATACCTGCGTTTTGCCCGCCTCCCGGTGCCCAACCCCCGATTCGACGACATCGGCGCGGTGGTGAAGGCCGCCTTGGCCTTCATGGAGACCGAGATAGGTGAAGCCGATGTGCATATTTGCGACCTCATCGATGAAGACATCGGCCCTGTCTACTTCGACACCAACCAAATCCGCCAGGCCCTCGTCAATCTCATCCGCAACGCCCGTGAGGCGATGCCCGAGGGCGGCGTTCTGACAGTCACGGCTCACGCCGTAGACGATGCTGTCGAAGTCTCCGTCGCGGACACCGGCCCGGGAGTCTCTGCTGAGCACCTCGGCCAGATCTTCGACTCCTTTTTCAGCACAAAGAGCAGCGGAACCGGCCTAGGGCTTCCCCTCGTGCGACAGATTTGCTTGGCGCACGGCGGAGACGTCAGATACGAAACCGATGGCGAGGCAGGCGCGCGTTTCGTCATCTCCTTGCCTCGCCAACGAGACACCGAACCCCCCGAAAATGAGGACACACAATGAGCTCCAACCGGAATCGAGCCTTCGACGCCCTTCGAGACATCGAGATAACCCCGAATTTCCTCAAGCATCCCGAAGGATCGGCGCTCGTAAAATGCGGCGACACCATGGTGATCTGCACCGCCAGCGTCGATGAGAAGGTGAAGGACTGGCTCAGGGGCAAAGGCCGCGGCTGGGTGACCGCCGAGTACGCCATGCTCCCTCGCGCCAACAACAAGAGGGGACTCCGAGAAGGCCAATTCGGTCGCTGGCCGTCGGGGCGCTCTCAGGAGATCCAGCGTCTCATCGGTCGCGCCCTGCGGGCCGGCGTTTGGCAAGGACGCATCGGCGAGATAACCATCACCGTGGACTGCGATGTGCTGCAAGCCGACGGCGGGACGCGCACCGCTTCCATTACCGGCGGATACGTCGCCCTCGCGCTCGCCCTGGACAAGCTCTGGCAAAAACGCGCCACCAAGGCGCGCCCGCTCAAAGGCATCGTCTCCGCCGTGAGCGCCGGGATGGTCAAGGATGAGATGCTCCTCGACCTGGACTACGTCGAGGACTCCAAAGCGGACATCGATCTGAACCTGGCCGCCACAGACACCGGCGGGGTCATTGAGCTGCAGGGCACGGCAGAAGGTCGCACCTATCCAGCCGACGTCTACGCGGAGCTCACGGCGCTCGCTTCTCGCGGCGCGCGCCGGTTGGCCGAAATCCAGCGTGACGCGCTGATCAAAGCGGGCGTCGACATCGACGCGCTCATACAGCGCCCCGAGGACGTCCAATGAAGACTCTCCTCGTCGCCACCAAAAACAGGGGCAAGGTCAAAGAGATCTGCAAAAAGCTCGCGGGATTCGACCTCGAGGTGCGCAGCCTGCTGGACTTAGATAACGCGCTCGCGATCGTCGAAGACGCGGACACCTTTGCGGGCAACGCCATCAAAAAGGCCCGCACCGTCTCAGATGCGCTCGAAGTCCCGGTCCTCGCAGATGATTCGGGGCTCGAGGTCGACGCGCTGGGTGGGCGGCCCGGTATCTACTCGGCGCGCTTCGGCGGCGACGGGCTCGACGATGAGGCCCGCTACCTGTACCTGCTCGAGCAGCTCAAAAAGACCGAGCGCGGCGACCTCGGCGCGCGTTTTCGGTGCGCCGTCGCCTATGTCGAGCCGGGAGCGAGGCCGGTCGTCTTCGATGGAACCCTCGAGGGGACCATCACCTTCGACGCCCGCGGAGACAGGGGCTTCGGCTACGATCCCATCTTCATCCCACGAGGCGACGTGCGCACGCTCGCCGAGTACGACATGGAGGAGAAAAATCGCATCAGCCACCGAGCCAAAGCGCTGGCGGCCTTTGTCGATTTTTTCAAGGCGCGTCAGTCCTGAAGCGAAGCTTTTTAAGGCGTGACGATGCGGCGCGCTCGTCGAGGCGGCACCTTGTGGTATTCCACGGCCTGTCTGCCCAGGGCGAGCACCGCCCCGGCGGTGTCACCCGGCCGCATTCCAAGAACTCTCCGGTTGGATCTGCTCCGTGCCAGCGCGGTGAACACGTAGCCGTTGTAGAAGGAGCCGAGGCCCCGCACGTGGGCGCCGAGCATCACCTGCATGGCCGCGAGATTACAGCTGGCCGAAGCCAAGTGAGGCATCCCTGTCGCGGTGAACACCACAACCGTCTGAGCGCCGTGGAAGAGCCTGCGGTGGTCCCCCGCGAGCACGCGCTCGAACATTTCTTTAATGGCGGGAATCCGGTATCGGTATGCATCCACCATCTTTTTGCCCACGGTCAGCCTCAGGGCAAAACTCGAAAGAGGGTTGCTCAAGACCTTCACGAGGTGCAGGTAGTACCCGGCCGTCAAGTCCGCGAGCCTTTTGAGCTCATCGGGGCCGGAAAAAACCATGTACCTGACGTTTTGTGAATTCGTCGCCGTCGGCGCATACCGCGCGCTGTCCATCAACTCTTCGATCTCCTCAATAGACAGCGGCTCAGGGGAAAAGCGCCGACAGCTGCGGCGCTGACGCAGAAGCCGAGTCAGCCCTTTTGCATCGAGCTTTTCGGTTTCGACCGGCTCGAGCTTTTCCGGCGGGATCTTGGAGTGGCTCAAGGCG
Organism: Deltaproteobacteria bacterium; assembly: GCA_011389755.1. GTDB lineage: Bacteria > Myxococcota_A > Polyangia > JAAYKL01 > JAAYKL01 > JAABTR01. The sequence continues at coordinate 7,456 of JAABTR010000273.1, forward strand.
CCTTCGGGACAGACGCTGACGCAGTGCCCACAAACGATGCATCGCCCCGGATGTTCGACGACCAAGCGCTCACCCTCCCAGGAAAAGACCCCGGAGGGGCAAACCAGCTCACACGACGAGCAGCGCCGACACTTTTGGAGATCGGCTTTGATGAAAAACGCGTTCTTTGGGCGTGGCATAAAAGAACCGACCTGGGCGTCTCGAGACCGGAGGCCTCGGCACCAAAGATCACATCTGGACCTTGGTCTCTTCGTCGACGTACATCCGCTCGAGCTGCTGGTCGAAATCGACAATCGTCAACGAGTGCTTGTGACACCCGACCGTTGGACACGCTTCCACCTGCCCTCCGTCGGGCAGGTGAACGGCGAACATGGGGATGTTGCAGATATTGCAGTAGTCATCCACCTTGAGGGACACTCCACAGGTCGGGCACGACAAATCCACAACGGCGCCGCGTTCGAGCTGGATATCGCTCTCGTACTCGAACTTGCCGTAAAACGGGTTCAAGTAAATTGTCCCGGTGTGCCCGCCGAACGTGACACGGAGTTTGATCGCGGGTTGTCCGTCCAGCGTCTTTTCCTTGGTCATGAGCGAATGCCCATTGGGACACCTACCGTCGGCGACCCTCAATCGCTGCGCTATCTGTTTGACGATGTCACTCATGGTCTCATCTCCAAAGCCTGATAGGGGCAAAACCTCGCGCATGCCGGATCTCCTCCGCACAGGTCGCACTTGAGGGGCAGCCCCAGGTCCCGGTCGAACCGGATGTGACCGAAGGGACACGCGGCTTCGCACAGCCCACATCCGACGCAGCGCTCCTCATCCACCTCGACGGCCCCGGTCTCTTCGTTGAGAACCAAGGCCTTCGAGGGACACGCTTTGACACACGCCGCGTCCACGCACTGCAGACACGTCATCTGCATGTATCGCTGCGGCCCTGTGGGATAAATATGGATCCGCGGCTTGCCGAGCGCACCTGCCTCGTCCCGTTTTGATTTCACCATGGAGCAGGCGAGCTCGCAGGTTCGGCAGCCCGTACAATTTTTGGGGATGACAACGTAGGTCTTTTCCATCTTCTTCAAGCCTCCCCTTCGATCAGGAACCGACCCGAGCGAAGCGCCCGGCCAGGTTCTTTTGCTTACACGCCACGCAGGTCGTGTAGTAGTCCTCGGGCAACTCCTTGGTCTCGACAGCGTGTGTTCGTTGCCTGACGGTCATCACCGGAGCGCCGCAGGTCTCGCAGCTCACAAAATCGAACGTCTGTCCCCAGATGGTGCGGGTCTTCTTCGTGTCGGTCATCTCGATGCAACGGGTCGGACACTTCTCGGCGCAGGCCCCGCACCCCACGCAGCTCTCCGAGGGCTTGTCGTGGGGCGTGCCGATGTACTTTTTGCCTCCCCGACTGACGGCCGCCAGAGCGCTGTGCCCGAGGGCTTCGCAGACCCGCACGCACAGCTCGCACAAAATACAGCCGGGTATGGCCGGATCCTCCGACGGGACGTACGCGGACTCATACACCCCATATTCCCGCGCGAGCGCCCGTATCTTTTGCGAGCCTGGAGCTCTGCCCAGCATCATCTCGAGATTGGCGGCCCGGTGCTTCTGGACCTCGGGCGTGTCCGTCATGATCTCCATGCCGTCTTCCACCCCCGCGTTACACGAGGTGGTTAACTGGGTCTTCCCCCCGAGCTTCATCTCGACGAGACAGACGCGGCAAGCGCCGGTCGACTCGACCGACTCCAAGTGACACAAGGTCGGGATGTGCACTCCGCTGCGACGCGCGACTTGGAGCACGGTCTCTTGGGGCTCGGCAGACATCTTGATGCCGTTTATCTTGACTTGGACTGGCATAGAACGACTCCTCATTCCACGTGGACGGCGTCGAATTTACAAACGTCCAAACATACGCCGCACTTGATGCATCCGTCTTGGATAATGCGATGCGGTTTCTTCTTCTCTCCCTCGATGGTGCTCTCCGGACAGCGCTTGGCGCAGACCAGGCATCCGGTGCATTTGTCCGCATCGATGGTGTACGTGATGAGCGATTTACAGACCTTGGCCGGACAGCGTCCCTGCTCGACGTGGGCCTCGTACTCATCTCTAAAGTGCTTGATGGTCGACAAGACCGGGTTCGCCGCGGTGGACCCCAGCGCGCACAAGGAGCTGACACGGACCGTCTCGGCGATCTGTTCTATCTGATCGAGAAGCTCCATGGTCCCCTCGCCAGCGCAGACCTGCTGCAAGAGGCTGTGCATCCAATCGAGCCCGTCGCGACAGGACGTGCAGTTGCCGCAGGACTCGCTGCGCAGAAACTGAACGAAGTACTTGGCGAGATCCACCATGCAGGTGCTCTCGTCCATGACAATCATACCGCCCGAGCCCATCATCGCCCCTTCGGCGATCAGCGTATCGAAATCCACCGAAAGATCGAGCTTGCTCGCGGGCAGACAGCCACCCGATGGACCGCCGGTCTGGACGGCCTTGAACTTCTTTCCGCCGGGGATACCGCCGCCGATGTCATACACGATCTCGCGCAGAGACATCCCCATGGGGATCTCCACCAGGCCCGTGTTGTTGACCTTGCCGACGAGGGAAAAGATCTTGGTCCCTTTGGACTTTTCGGTCCCGATGCCGGTGAACCACTTTGCGCCCTTGGCGACGATGAGCGGCACCGTGGCCCAGGTCTCTACGTTGTTGATATTGGTGGGCTTGCCCCAGAGTCCTTTTTGTGCCGGGTACGGCGGCCGGCGGCGGGGGACGCCGCGCCGACCCTCGATGGAGCGGATGAGCGCGCTCTCCTCGCCGCACACGAAGGCGCCGCCGCCTCGGTTGACCTTGATGTCGAAACCAAAACCGCTGCCGAGGATGTCCTCACCGAGCAGACCGCGCTGCCGCGCCTCATCGAGCGCCTTGTTCAGACGCTCCAGGGCAAGCGGGTACTCCTGGCGTATGTAGACGTAGCCTTCCCGCGCGCCCATGGTGAAGGCGCCGATGACCATGCCTTCGATCACGGCGTGGGGGTTGCCTTCGACGATGGAGCGATCCATGAACGCGCCGGGATCGCCCTCGTCCGCGTTGCAGATGATGTACTTGAGGTCGCCGGGCTGTTTTTTGCACAGCTCCCACTTGGTGCCCGCCGGGAACCCGCCGCCGCCGCGACCGCGCAGGTTGGCTCCCTTCACCTCGCCCAGCACCGCATCGGGCCCCATCTCAAAGGCTCTGCCCAGGGCTTCGTAGCCGCCGATGGCGATGTAGTCTTCGATGGAGCTCGGGTTGATGAGCCCGTTGCTCCTCAGCACCAGCCGGTGCTGGTGCTTGTAGAACGGGATATCCTCTTCTTTCTCGAACTTTTTGCCGGTCCCCGGCTCCTCGTAGAGCAGGCGCTCGATGACCTCGCCCCCCTTGATGGTCTTTTCGACGATCTCGGGGACGTCGTCGGTCTTGACCCTCTGGTAGAGCCGACCTTCGGGGAACAAAAGAACTAAGGGGCCGCGCTCACAAAAGCCGTGGCAGCCGGTGGGGCGCAGCTCGACCTCTTTGTCGAGCCCCTGCTTTTCGAGCTCCGCGCGAAAAGCCTCTACGAGCTCAAAGCTCCCGAAAGCCTTGCAGCCGGTCCCCGCGCAAACCGCGATCGCTCTGCGGTCTGCCGGCTTCTCGGCGACGATCCGTTCCTTGAGCTGTCTGAGTTGCTGTGTGCTTTGAAGCCTCGCCATCTCCAACCTTCCTCAGTCTTTTTTGAGCTTGCCGACCACCTTGGTCAGGTGGCTGGTCGTCGTGTTTCCGTGATACTTCCCATCGATGATGACGAGAGGCCCCAGGGCACACGCGCCCACGCAGGCGACCTCTTCGAGGGTGAACGTGAGGTCTTCGCTGGTCTGCCCGGACGCGATGCCGATCTCCCGCTCGAGGTGCTCGAGCAGCCTCGGCGCTCCGCGCACGTGACAGGCGGTGCCCATGCACACGGTGCAGATGTGCTCACCCCGTGGCTCCAGGTGGAAGCCCTCGTAGAAACTCGCCACGCCGTAGACCCGCGATTTCGACACACCCAAGCGATCGGCGAGTCTGTCGAGGGCCTCCTCGGGCAGGTACTTGAATTCGGACTGGACGTCGTGGAGGGCCTCGATGAGTGCGCTGCCATCTCCGGGTTCGAAGGCACCCAAAACGGCGTCGAGTCTTTGGGTGTCGATAGTCGGCTGCGCTGCCATCAGCGGCCTCCTTTCAGCTCCGCCCCCTTCTCGTAGCCGGCCTCGAAGGCCGCAACGTTGGCGGGGATGAACTTAGCCTTACGGGCGAACTCCTTCTCTATCATCTTCACCGTGGTGGCCTTCGACACGATGTCCGACCAGCCCACATAGGCGCCCAGCATCACCAGGTTTGCCGCCCGGGCGGTGCCGGCTTCTTCGGCGATTTTGCCGGCGTCGATGTTGAGCACCGCGCAGTCTTCCCGGTTCGCGTCGATGGGAACCAAGGTGGTGTTCACGACGATGAGGCCGCCTTTTTTGACCCGGGGAGCAAACTTTTCGAGCGAGGGCTGGTTCATCACCAAGAGCGCCGCCGGCTCGGTGATGTAGGGGGAACCGACGGGCCTGTCCGAAACGCAGA
>JAABTR010000042.1 GCA_011389755.1 Deltaproteobacteria bacterium
TCTTTGTCCTGCTTCTTGGCTTTCTTCTCGTCCTCTTCTCGATAGAAGATCTGGAAGCCGAGCTCCTCGCCCACGCTGGCTTCTAGGTGAGCTTTGTTAACGGCCCCCAGCGAGATCTCCCGCTCAGGCACTTCGACGTCTTCGACCACAATCATGTATTGGAAAAGGTCGACGATTCCTGTCTCGTCGTTGAACCGCGCCTCCAGATCGCGGTTCTGACCGAAGGTGCGTTTGGCTGCCGTCAAAATCGCTGCCTCGATGGCCTCGACCAGCACTGCTTTCTCGATCCCTTTGTCACGACCAACTTGATCGAGAATCATATTCAGCGGTATCGCGCCGTCCTGCATCACTCATCTCCCGCTTTGACGATTCGACCGTTTCGGGTCGAAAACGAGGTTCGCCTTTTTAATGAGCCCTCTCGGTATTCGATACCGATTTTTTTCGCAGCTCACTATGACTTCCGTGCCCTCGATTCCCTCGAGGACTCCCTGAAACGCCCGTCGCCCATCGATCGGCTCTCTCGTTTTGACGCGAGCAGGCCGTCCCGCAAACCGAACGAAATCCTGATCCTTGGTCAGAGGGCGTTCTACTCCCGGAGAAGACACCTCAAGGGTGTAAGCCCGCTCGATGGCTTCTTCGACCTCGAGGCGGGCGCCCAGATCTCGGCTCACCGAGCTGAGCAATCTGTGATCCACGCCCGAGCCGCTGTCCGGATCTGAGCCGCTCTTTTCCACCAAAAGACGCAGCACGAGCCCCCCGCGTTCCACTCGCAAGGTGGCGTGAACCAATTCGCAGGCGTGGCGCTCAAGCACCTCACCGACGATGGCTTCGATCTTTTCCGGCAGCGCCATCGCATCCAACCTTCGAAAACTGCAACAAAAAAGGCGGGCCCAGCATGGGTCCACCTCCACTGAAAAGCCCAATCAGACCGAACGGGCAGGGTCATAACACAGCGCCCGTCCACAGGCAACACCGAGCAGAGAATACAGATTTTTTTGGTCTTTTCAATGCAAAAAGTAGCCCCGGACAAAAAGTTGCAAGAGACACCCTTGACTTGAAAAAAACAACACCCCTATAAAGAGCCACAGATGCCGATTGCACCCAAAAAAAAGCCTGAGTGGCTTAAAATACGCATCCCCGGAGGGCCCCGCTACAAAAGCGTTCGAGAAACACTCACCTCCGGCTGTCTCCACACCGTCTGCGAAGAGGCCCGTTGCCCCAACATGGGCGAGTGCTGGGAGCAAGGCACGGCCACGTTCATGCTGCTGGGTGATACCTGCACCAGAGGGTGCCGCTTCTGCGCCGTGACCCGGGGGGATCCCCGCGGCGCCGTCGACGCTGAAGAACCCGAGAGGGTCGCCCGGGCAGCAGCGCGCATGGGGCTCGACTACGCCGTGCTCACGTCGGTCACCCGCGACGATCTGCCCGACGGCGGCGCTGGTCTCTTCGCGAAGACGCTCGAGGCGATCCGCCGGCTCGAGCCGGCCCCTCTGGTCGAGGTGCTCATCCCCGACTACCGAGGCGCCCCCCTCAAAGAGGTCGTGGCCGGCCGTCCCGCCGTTGTCGCCCACAATGTCGAGACGGTCCGGCGGCTGGCCTCTTCCATGAGGCACCCCCGATTTGGTTTCGAAAGTTCGCTGGAAACCCTCAGGCAGGCCAAAGAGCTCGACCCCGAGCTCCTGACCAAGTCGAGCGTGATGCTGGGGCTCGGCGAGCGCCGAGAAGAAATCATCGAGACGATGGATGACCTCCGCTCGGTCGGAGTCGACATTCTAGTGCTCGGCCAATACCTTCAGCCCACTCGAAAACACGCCGAAGTCGTGGAGTACGTCACCCCTAAATGTTTCGAAGACCTGGGCGCTATCGGCCGCGAAAAAGGCTTCGGCTTCGTGGCATCGGGTCCCTTGGTGCGCACCTCCTACAGAGCCGCTGAAGCCTTTGCCATGCACCAAGTCCGCAGAGTCTAGAGCGACGCTTTGGTCACTTTCAGAGGCGACACATGAGCACGATTCAACTCGTCCAGCTGCGGGGGCTGACCCCCTACGACGTGGTCCACGAGCTGCAGCTGCGCACTGTGGTAGACCGCAGGGCCGACAAGATCCCCGACACGTTGATCCTGGTCGAACACGAGCCCGTTATCACTCTCGGCCGCAACGCCGACAGCGCAGGGGTCGTGGCCGACAAAGACCAACTGGAGCGCATGGGGATCGGCATACGCCGCATCGAGCGGGGGGGCCAGGCCACGTATCACGGTCCTGGGCAGATCGTCGGATACCCCATCGTGGACATCGCACAGAAGCGTCTCGGCGTTAAGGCCTACGTGCGCAGGCTCGAAGAGGTCATGATGCTGGCCTGCTCAAAACTGAGGGTGGAGACCGAGCGCAAAGAGGGAATCACCGGGGTCTTCACACGACGAGGCAAGATCGGGGCCGTGGGTGTTCGAATCACCGAGGGGGTCTCTTTTCACGGCTTCGCCCTGAACATCTGCCCCGATTTGACCCACTATCGACTGATTATCCCCTGCGGAATGAGCGCGGTGCCGGTCACCTCGGTAGAAGAAATCACCGGTGAGCCCCAGAAAATGGAACGTGCCGGCGCAGCGATCCTCGAAGCCTTCTCTACCGCGTTCGAGGCCGAATTCTGCCCTCGGTCGTTTTGGAATTAGGACAAAATTCGCAACACGCCCCGTCCGCTGGCAAAGAGCTCCCTGCTGATGGCCTCGTTTCGACCTTGGGTGGCCGCCAAGTACAGGGTCTGCCCGTGGAACCGCACCGGCGCCACCGAGAGCCTGTGCCTTTGCTTTCGGGTGACCAGGCACCCGTGCCACGACCGGCCGGGCTCGGTGATCCGCGCAGAGACGGCCGCGAGCTTATCAAAGCAATCCGACTTTCCCGCCCCTGCCACGAAGAGCCCGAGCTCGTCCGCCAACACAAGCGCACCGAAGCCGGCGCGACGCAACGAAGCCTCGAGCTGGTAATCGAGCGCCTTTTGCAGGTCGTCGCTCCTCTTGCGTCGCCTCTCTCCATGCCTTCTGACCATACCGGCCTCCTCATGTGTGTCCTTGTACTACACTTAAGCACACCTACAAGCCCGGCGCAACTTTCAACTGGGCTTTAAATGAGTAGCCGGCACTTGCCCGGGGACGGCGACCCGCGATAGAAGTAGCCTCGATTGTCACGACATTCGAAGTGTGTTAGGCAGCGCATGGTTATACGGAGGATCGCATGAGCAACTTCAAAGAAGAAATCATCCGGGGAATCCCAGACTTCATTCCGGACATGCCCCCCGAAGACCCCGAGGTCAATCGGGCACCCGCGCGTCCCCGAGTCTTGGGTCCATCGCAGCGGGAGTTGGCGCTCAAAAACGCCCTGCGCTACTTTCCGTCCCACCTGCACGCCGCCCTGGCGCCCGAGTTCGCCCAGGAGCTGGCAACCCGGGGCCGGATCTACATGTATCGTTTTCGCCCCACCTACGAGATGACCGCGAGGCCCATCTCGAAGTACCCGGCGAAGACGCCGCAGGCCGCGGCGATCATGCTCATGATACAAAACAACCTGAGCGAGGCCGTGGCTCAGCACCCCTACGAGCTCATCACCTACGGCGGCAACGGCACCGTGTTCCAGAACTGGGCCCAGTACCTTCTGACCATGAAGTACCTCAGCGAGATGACCGAGAACCAAACCCTGGTGCTGTACTCCGGTCACCCCCTGGGGCTTTTCCCTTCGCACCCCGACGCGCCGCGGGTGGTGGTCACAAACGGCATGGTGATCCCGAACCACAGCTCGAGGCAAGACTACGACCGCATGGCCGCCCTCGGCGTCACCTCCTACGGCCAAATGACCGCTGGGAGCTTCATGTACATTGGACCGCAAGGTATCGTGCACGGCACCACCATCACCTTGCTCAACGCCGGGAGGCGGTACCTCGGGTTGGAACCGGGGCAGGGCCTCGAGGGCAAGGTTTTCGTCACCTCGGGGCTCGGCGGCATGAGCGGCGCCCAGCCCAAGGCGGCCGTCATCGCCGGAGCGGTCGGTGTCGTCGCCGAGATAAACCCCAAGGCGCTCAAGCTGCGCCACGAGCAAGGCTGGCTCGACGAGTACGAGACCGACCTCGACAAGCTCGTGCTGCGCATCGAGCGAGCCGTCAGGGAAAAAAAGGGCGTCTCCTTGGGATACCTGGGCAACGTGGTGGACCTGTGGGAAAAGCTCGACGCCTCAGGCCTGCTCATCCACCTGGGCAGCGACCAGACCTCCTTGCACAACCCCTTCCTCGGGGGCTACTACCCCGCCGGGCTCACCCTCGAGCAATCCAACGCGATGATGGTCGCCGACCCCGAGGGCTTCAAGGAGCGCGTCTATGACTCCTTGCGCCGCCAGGTCAAGGCCATCAACGGCCTCTGCAAAACCGGCATGCGCTTTTGGGACTACGGCAACGCCTTTTTACTGGAGGCTTCGCGGGCCGGAGCCGAAGGCATCTTGCGACCCGACGGCTCATTCTCGTACCCGTCCTATGTCGAAGATATTATGGGCCCCATGTGCTTCGATTACGGGTTCGGTCCCTTCAGGTGGGTGTGCACCTCTCAGGACCCCGAGGACTTGGCCACGTCGGACACGATCGCGGCCGATGTCTTGGAGCAGATGGCTTTGGACGCCGACCCACGGATCAAGCAGCAGATGCTTGATAACGTCCGCTGGATCCACGGGGCCGAGGAGAACCGCCTGGTGGTCGGCTCTCAGGCGCGCATTCTCTACGCAGACCACAAGGGCCGCATGGAAATCGCCGCGGCGTTCAACGACGCCATCGCCCGCGGTGCCATCAGCGCGCCGATCGTCCTGGGCCGCGATCATCACGACGTCTCGGGCACCGACTCCCCTTACCGGGAGACCGCGAACATCCGGGATGGTTCGAGCTTCACCGCGGACATGGCGGTGCAAAACTTCGTGGGGGACGCGTTCCGCGGCGCCACCTGGATCAGCCTCCACAACGGCGGCGGCGTGGGCTGGGGTGAGGTGATAAACGGCGGCTTCGGGCTCGTGCTGGACGGCAGCGCCGATGCTGCCAGGCGCGCCGAGAAGATGCTCTCCTGGGATGTCTCGAACGGCCTGGCCCGGCGTTCGTGGGCCGGCAACGAAGGAGCCCGCTACGCCGTCAATCGCGCTATGGAGTCCGAGCCTCAGATGAGGGTCACTCTGCCCGAATCCGCGAACGACAACATCGTCAAAGCCGCGGTCGAAAAAGCCTTCAACCAAAAATAAAAACGTACAACCCTTTGAAGCTTTAGCGAAGAAGCGCTTCGCACCTGCCGTGCTTCGGAGGGTTTACAGATCCACGCGGAAGAGCTGCTGCCCCATGAGCAAGAAGGCGCCGTCTCCCAGGCGCATCTCGTCGGCGACCTTCAAGAAGGTGCCGTTGGAGCTGCCGAGGTCGCTCAAGTAGAACTTGTTGTTGCGGGTGTAGAGCTTCAGGTGCATTCCCGAGACATAGCCGTCTTCGGGGAAGAGGATGTTCCCGCGCTCGCGACCGAACACAACGCCTTCCCCGCCCACGGGGAACGCGTTGCCGAGCCGCCCTTGGCTGACGATGAGCGCCACGCGCCCCCAGAGCCCTTCGATGGGCGAGCCCATCTTCTCTGTCCCGTCGGGAGAGGCGCTCCCGCGATCGATGCGCTCGAAGAGGATGAGCTCCTGCCCCATGCGAAAGACCGCCCCGGATTTGATCTCCACCGACTCATTGGGCGTGATCTTGAAGAACACGCCGTTGAGGCTGCCCGCGTCTCGAACCGTAACTTCGCTACCCTCGGTCTTGAAGATGGCGTGGGTCGGCGACAAGAACGGGTCGGTCTCGAAAAAGCCGCCGGCGTCGCGCCCCACGGCGACCTCGGAGGTCGGGATCTCCACATGCCCGCCCTCGGTGCCGTCGGGCTGGATGAGCACGAGCCTCGACGAATCCGCGGCGATGACCGGCGCGCTGACTTCCGCCGGTGGCTGAGCTCCGGGAACAGGAGCGCCGCACGCCCCGCAGAACGCGAAGCCGGGCGCAATCTCGGCACCGCACGCCACGCAGAGCTCCGCCCCTGTCGGCTCCTGGGGTTGGGGTTCGACGGGCTGGTCATCGGGCGGCTGGGGGCTTTGCACCTCGTCGCCCATGTCGCCGCCGTCATCGATCGCCTCGGGCACGTAGGGAGCCACGTCTGCCGCGGGCTCGGTCTGCGCCACGGGAGCGGCGGGTTCTGGTTCGCTGCCCAGCGCCGGGATCCCCGTCGGAGGAGTCGGCGTGGGTCGTTTCGTAGCCTCAGCCTCCGCCCTGGGCAGATCCGAGCCGCATCCCAGACAAAATTTGTAATGGTCCTGGTTCTCTTTTCCGCAATTCGGGCAAACAATCACCTGGGGACCTCCTAGTTCGTAATCTCGACTCTCAGCAGCTGTCGGCCGAGGAAGAGGTAGTCACCATGGACCAGCTCCTGTTCACCGCTTGCGCGCAGGTAGGTCCCGTTCTTGCTATCGAGGTCGATGAGCTGCAAGCCTTCTCGGCCGTATTGGACCTTGACGTGCCGCCCCGAAATGTATGGGTCGTTGGGGAAGTTCATGTCGCCTCCCTCGCGCCCGATGGTGACTTGGTTCTCGCGGGCGTGAACCACCATCCCGCTGCCTCCCCCCTCCAAAATCTGAACCACGCGGAAGGATGCGTCTCTGCGGGGGCTCGCAAAGAAATAGGTGCCGTCGTTTTCAGGCGAGTCGTCATAGGGCACGACCTCTTCGACGCGGAAGACCTGCTCCCCGGCCATGAAAACGGCCCCCGACTGCACCGGGGTCGGTCCCCTCAGGCACAAGAAGACTCCGTTGACGCTGTCCTCGTCGCGCAGCATCAGCTTTCCATCGTCATAGTAAAAGTTCGCGTGCTTGGGAGAAAGCCACTTGTCCTCGGTGAAGAGGATAGCCCCCTCTGTGCGCCCAGCCATGTGATCCGTGGAGTTGAGGTGGTAGGAGATCCCATCCATTCCCTCCCCCTTTATGAGGATCAGCTTCGCCTTTCCGGGGATCTGCATATCCCCGAAGTAGCTCGGATCGGGTCCCACATCGGCATTCTCTACCGCCGTTCCACACTTGCCACAAAATTTGTGACCTGCTGGAACCGGGCTGTAGCACGAGTAACAAACGTAATGGCGTGCCTGCTCCATGGGCTCTTCCTCTGCTCCTTTTTTGGCCGCATTCGGCGGCGGATTTCCGGCTGCAGATTCGGGCAACGACCGATCAGTTGTCGTTTGCGCAGCCTCCCTCTCGCCCGCAAGCGAAAGGGTGTTCCCGCAATCTTCGCAAACATCGTGACCGGCGGCATTGAGCCAATCACATTTACCACACACAACTCCCGCCTGCACGGTCATCTCGTTAGCCGCCCACGACTTCGCTTCGAACGAGTCTGAATATTGTCGGCCATAAAGATGCCTCGGTCAACTTCTTTCTTCGCGGACGCAAATGCACTTAAAGCATTGTTTTCTATCACTTTTTTAAACCACCTCAAGCTCGCCGGACGACCCGGTTCATCCGTCTCGAGCCTCCGCGCGCGACCTCGGTTTGCGGCCGCTGCAAACGGTATGTTAATGAACACAATATACGGGCAAGAAGAAGAGCGACAAGGAGAAGCACCCCTATGAAAAAGATTTCTCGTTTTTGCACCATTATTTTCGCTTTGTCTTTCGTGGTCCTGTTGATCGGCGCCGGGTGCGGATCAACCGCAGGAGCCCGCGCCGGCGCGGCCCAAGAGCCCAGAAGCAGCGGAGGGTCCATCAGCGATTTCGCCCTTCGCGATGTGGATGGACGCACCCACGCGTTGTCCGACTACCTGGGCTCGCACACCATCGTGCTGAGCTTCTGGGCCACATGGTGCGAGCCGTGTAAAAAAGAGCTGGTGCGTCTTCAAGAGCTCTACGAAACTCACAAAAATAAGGGTTTCGTGGTCTTGGCCATCTCCATGGACGAACCCGAGACCCAAGGCGAGGTCCGACCTTTCGTCCGCAGCCGGCGCCTCTCATTCCCTGTCCTTTTAGACAGCGAATCGCTGGTAACCAATCGATTCAACCCCAGGCGCTCGGCTCCCTACAACGTCATCATCGACAAAAACCAGAGCATGGTCTGGACCCACGAGGGCTATGTCCCCGGAGATGAAGAGAAGCTCGAGTCCGCGGTGCTCGAAATCATAGCGAAAGGCAATGAGACATGACACCGGCAGCTCACTACACGAAGGGGGATGACGGCGCGGTGCGCTGCCGGCTGTGTCCCCAGGGTTGCCACATCCCCAAAGGCAGCCACGGAAGCTGCCTGACCCGCCGCAACAATGGCGGGCAGCTCGAGGTGGTCACGTACGGTCGCCTGCGGGCCATGGCGACCGATCCCATCGAGAAGAAGCCGCTCTTCCACTACTATCCCGGCTCCACCAGCTTCTCCATCGCCTCGGCCGGGTGCAACCTCTTGTGTCCGTTTTGCCAAAACCACGCGCTGGCACGGATCTCCAGGTGCGAGGACGCCCTGCGAATGGGGCCGCGGGTCACACCCCCCTCACAGGTCGTCGAAGCCGCCGGGGCCACCGGTGCCAAATCGATCGCGTTCACCTACTCGGAGCCCACCTTGCAGTTCGAGTACGCGAGGGACGTCGCGCAGGCCGCTGCCGGAACGGGGTTGGAGCTCGTCTTCGTCACCAACGGGCAGATCAGCGCAGGCCCCGCCCGGGAGCTTGCCGGGTTCATCCACGCCGCCAACGTCGATCTCAAGGCATTCTCCGAAAAATCCTACAGCGAAAAGCTCGGCGGGCATTTCAAGACCACCTGCAAAGCCATCGAGATTCTGCACAAAGAGGGCGTCTGGGTCGAGGTCACCACCCTCGTCATCCCCGGATTCAACGACAGCGACGATGAGCTGACGCGGATGGCCCTGTACCTGGTCGAGCTCAGCCCGGAGATTCCCTGGCACCTGAGTCGCTTCCATCCAGCCTATAAATGGAAGGACAAAGCTCCGACCCCCGTCGAGACCCTGCACCGCGCCCGCAAGATTGCTCTTGAAAGCGGTCTGCGATACGTCTACACAGGAAACATTCCCGGAGACGACGGCGAAAAGACCCGCTGTCCCGGTTGCCAGGCGGTGGTCATCGATCGCCGCGGCTTTGTGCTTGAGGGCCAAAGAACAGCCGATGGGCGCTGCCGCGAGTGCGGACACCGCATCGCCGGCGTGGGATTGAGGTGATATGACGTCCCGGAGCTTGAAAATAGGAACTGTGGGTTACCCTCTTCCAAGAGCAAAAATTCACAAGTATGTCGACATCATCGAGCTGAACGAGGGGCGAACCGTCCCGCCCAAGGTCAAAACGGCGCGCAAGTGGCGCAAAGAGGCGCCCGATCGCATCGTCTTTTCGGTGCAGCTGTCCGACTACCTCTTCGAGCGGCCCCCGGCCGGCTCGCCGCTGGAGGGTGAGCTTACGGGCTACGGCGGCTTTCGCTCCTCCGATGAAAACCTCGCGCTGTGGCAGCGCAGCCTCGCGTTCGCAAAAGAGATGGACGCTCAGGCGCTTCTCCTCTCGACGCCCGCCGAGTTCACCCCCAGCAAGCCGAACCGCAGCGCCCTTGAAGGGCTCTTGTCGAAGGTCTCGCGTTCGAATCTCCCCTTGATATGGTCTTATGCGGGCCCTTGGGACTTTGAGCAGGCCTGCGCCTTCGCGAGCCAGCTGGACATGGTGGTCGCGGTGGATCCCTTGAGAGATCCGGCGCCCCAGGGGCCGCTTGCCTACTTTCGACTCGGACCGTTTTCCGCGATGGGCTCCCGCATGGGCGTCTACGACCTCGAGCGGATCGCCGAGGCATCCGCGATGCACGAGACGACCCTGTGCGTGTTTGACACGCCCCGCCCTCTCGACGATGTGCGCAACCTCAAAAAGGTCATCGCCGAGCAAGACGGATGGGAAGAAGACGAAGACGAAGAACGAGAAGACACGGACGACTTTCTTTGAAAAGGGGGCGAGAAGCAGAAGATGACGCCTTTTACTATCGACGATTTTCCCAAACTCCTGCTCGATAAGCTCGAGGCTCGCGCCAAGAAACACGGACGCAGCGCCGCACAGGAGGCGCGTTCGATCCTGCAAAACGTGCTCGAACGCAACACCACCCAGGCGCACGCTTTGGCCGCGACTATCAAAGAGAACCTGTCGGGTCGCAACCACACAGACAGCGCCCTGTTGCTGGCGGAGGACAGAGGTCGATGAGAAAGTACATCGTAGGTGCCAGCGTCGCTATCAAGTGGTTCATCCCAGAGGTTCACACCGAAGCGGCCAGCCGCCTCCTCCAAGGAGACGCGGAGCTCATCTCACCCGACCTGACCGCCCTCGAGTTCGCGGCGCTTTTGTACAAAAAGATGTGCCTCGAAGAGATCACCGAGCAAGAGGCTCGAGACGTTTTGAGCGGATTTCAGGTTGTTCCTCTGCGCGTCGAGTCCACCCTCGGACTGACGAGCCTCGCCTTCGAGGTGGCCAGCGACATCGGCCTCGACTTCTACGACAGCCTCTACGTGGCGATGGCGATCCACCACCACTGCCCTGTGGTCAGCGCGGATCGCAACCTCTACGAAAAGCTGGACAGCGGCCCCTACGCGAAAAACATCGTCTGGGTCGAGGACGTGCCCTGACACGGCGCCCCCCTCCCGGCGCCAAGTGTCCACATCTATAGACACCACACCTCTCTTTGATGGAGCTGAGCCATGATGTGTCGCTGCAGCAACACACCCGTGCATCCGAAACGAAACACCCCGCGCTCCCCTTTTACAGCCCGTGGGAGCCAAAAAAATGGTGCTCGGCCCAACGACAACGGGAAAAAGGAACACACTCCCGGCATAAAGAACACGCTGGCACACCACGTGCAAAGGGCTTTGATGCATCCGACGGAGCATGCAGCTTCGAAAAATGAGGAGAGTGTTATGGGACCTATGAGATTTTTGTTTTCTTGCTTGACAGTCGCTTCGATGGCCTCTGTGGCCGCCGCTCAAGAGACGCCCGCCGAGGATGTCGACTCAAAAAGAGTCGTCCTATTTCCCCTGGAGGCGGTGAACGTCTCGGAGGGCACCGCAGAGGCGACGGCCCTTCTTTTGCGCAGCGCGCTCGTAGACAGGGGATACGATGTGGCGCCCCTCGCCGACGTCAAAGAGGCCCTGGGCGAGATGCGCCGAGGGCATCAGGAAAAAGAGACAACGCCCCCGAACAGCTCAACCGCCGTCGCCGACGAGCAGACGGACGCCGATCAAGAGGTGCTGGATAACGCAGCCCCGGGGGCCTCGACGCAGGCCGAAGCTCAGCCCGCCGCGACGCTCGAGCCCCCCCATGAGGCCGCGCTGACATTGGACAAAAAGGGCGCTGTGGCAAAGCGCCTGGGCGCCTTCGAGTATCTGGACGCCTCTCTCGTTGCGCTGGGTTCCCGTTACCGCCTCGAGGTCACTTGGAGACGAACCGACGGAACCTCTTTGGCCAGCAAAAACATGGTCGCCAAGACCGAAGACGACCTCAACACGGTCATCCCGCGCATCGTCGAGGCTCTCGTCACCTCGAAGAAAACAGAGGAGACCCGCACCCTGGACAACGCCTCTCTGGCCGAGACGGACAACCTCCCCAACCGCTTTCGCCTGGAAAAGAATTTCGGCCCTGTGGTCGGGATGCTCACCGGCTTCGAAGAAGCGGGGACCGGACCGGTCATAGGTTTCAACGCGCGGTTGGAGGTCGAGGACTTCCTGATAGACCTCATCGCCATGATGGGCTTTCCTTCCGTCAAGGACGCTGGGGGCGATAGCACCCAGGGGTTCCTCCTTGAGGCGTGCGTGGGCGCCGGCGGGTATCTGACACACACCCAGGTGGCGCCATACCTCATCGGCGGGCTGGGGGTTTGGGTGGGCGACCGGTTTGGCGCGGCGAAAACCACGGACGAAGACGGTTACGACTATTATGATGATGAAGCGAGCGTGGGGGGCGATCTCTTCGGCGCTTTCGGCATCGAGTTCCTCCGCCACACCCGCATCCGTCTGCACCTGGACGTGCGCTATGTCTTTACCTTCACCGGTGACGGCCAGGTGGGCCACTCCCTGCTACCGATGGTCGGCCTCAATTTTTAAGCCCCACCCTCCACGTTGCACCCCCTGTTTTGAATTCAAATGGGATTCGCACCGTCCTCACTACATATCAGCCGTTGAGGCTGGAAATTGGGATCAAGGAGCGATAAGGTCTTCGGTGGTCTTCGCAAGGCCAGCCCAAAGGAGGTCGAAAAATGCGCAAAACTTCGATAGTCGCGTCAGCGTTGGCGATTCTCATGCTCACCGCCGGCGCCGCGGCCGCCGCGGCCGTCTATTTAAACGGCGTCGACATCACATCCGTTCGAAACAAGACGTTTAAAAACGCGACCGTGCGGATCGACGACAAAGGCAACATCCACATCGACGCCCCGGGGTACAAGGTCGAGGTCGTCAATCCACAAGACGAGGCTGCCGGGCCCAACCCCAACCTGACCAACCACTACTACCTCGTCACCCAGCCGTCGGCGGAGGGCAAGGCGCAGTACGACTTCATCGTCACCATCGGCGGCGTTGAAAAAAAGGTCATTCCAGCCGGCTCTCCCCAGGTGATCCTGGAGATCTCAGCCTGGCTCAACCCCGGCCCCAACGAGATCCGATTGACCGCCGCGAAGCGCCTGGAAAAGGGTCGCAAGTCAGCCTCCCAAAACGATGAAGCCAGGCTGATCATCGGGCGCGGTCACGTGGAAAACAAAATCGTGAAAATAGACGGCATCTTGACCAGCTTGAACGTCAACGCCTCGCAAGTAGACACCAAAAACAAAGTCTTCACCCTCAGGGCCGAATGACCCTTCGTCAGCCGCACTTGCAGACGTAACCACCTTTACGCAAACGTTTTTTTGGGCGGCCACCGCGCTTGACCGCGACCTGCGATAGTGCTACCTAGCCCCAAGCTCGTTGCACCCGTCATGCGGGAGGAGTCTGTCATGCGAAAGCTCCAAGCGCTGTTCACAATCGCCGTCGCGCTGTGCGCTCTTTCAGGCTGCGGCAGCTCTCAGGCCGACGAAAAAGCACAGAGGCAGTCCGAAAGGTTTTACGAGGCTGCGTTCGTGGCGTGGTTCAACGAACAAGATAATCTCTTGGCCATCCGCAACCTCCACAGGGCCTTGGACGCCAACCCCGACAACAACTACGCACACTACCTGCTCGGGACCATCCGCCTCCGGCGCGGCGAATACGATGAGGCGCGAGTGCACCTGGAGAAGACCGTCGAGCTGCGCCGGGAAGGCCAGCCCGCCGAGCTCGCCGAGGCGCGAAATGCGCTGGGGGTCCTATATATTCACCAAAAACGCTACCAGGAGGCTGTCGAGCTGCTCGAGAAATCCGCGGGTGAGATTCTCAACCGAGAGCCCTGGCTCGCGCTGGGCAACTTGGGCTGGGTCCACGTCGAGCTGGGCGAGTACGATAAGGCTTTGGAAGTTTTGCGCCGCGCCATCTTCGACCAGCCAAGGTTCTGCGTGGGACGCTACCGGCTCGGCCAAGCCCACTACCTCAAGCGGGACTTCAAAGCCGCCGCCGACCAGCTGGCCACAGCGGTGGAGACACCGGAAGCGGGGTGCGACAAAATCCAGGAGGCTTACCATTACCTCGGAATGGCACGACTTCGGCTGGGAGACGAAAGAGGCGCCGCCGCGGCGCTGACCCGGTGCCGAGAACTTGGAACGCACACCGCCACCGGCAGCGCGTGTGCTGAAGCCCTGGCAGGATTGTAGAGGGAAGCCGATGTCACTGGTCAATGTGCAGCAGAAACATCGATTCGCCGATACGCTCCGCAAGCTCCTGCGCCGGAACGCCGTGCCCAACCTCAAGAAGATTCTCGAGCGCACCCACCCGGCCGACGTGGCGTCGGTGCTGGAGTCGTTTTTGCCTCAAGAGCGCCTGCGCCTGTTGCAGTTCGTCGGTGACGACGACAGGCAGGCCGATGTGCTGTCTTGTCTTCCCGAGAGCCTCGCAGCAGATATGCTCGGCGAGCTGCCTCTCGACCGCGCGGCTTTGCTGCTGAGCCTGATGTCCGGTGACGACCGCGCCGATATCCTTGGTATCTTGGACGACGAAACCGCCTCTAAGCTCATGAAAGCCATGCCGGACGAAGAGTCCGACGAGGCCGCAGATCTTTTGCGCTACGGTGAGAACACGGCCGGCGGCATCATGAGCCCGGAATTCCTCGCCATGACCCAAGAGACCACGGCCAAGGAGGCGATCCGCATCGTTCAAGAGTCACCCGACGTGGAGATGGCTTTTTATATTTATGTCGTAAATCTCCACGGTTCCTTGGTGGGCGTCTTGTCCCTGCGTCAGCTCGTCACTTCGAAACCCGAAGAGAAGCTTCGGGACATCATGAACCCTCATGTGGTTTCGGTGCGCACCGAGGAGGATCAAGAAGAAGTGGCGCGCATCGTCTCCAGGTACGACTTTTTGGCGGTGCCGGTGGTGGACGAGATCAATTGCTTGGTCGGCGTGGTCACCGTTGACGACGTCATAGACGTTATTCGGGAAGAGGCGACAGAAGACATCTTGAAGATGGCGGGCGCCGGAGAGGAGCTCGACGATCGCCCTGCCGTGTTCACCTCTATCAAGAGGCGCGTGCCCTGGCTCTTCGCCGCCCTCGCCGGCGGCATTGTGGCCGCCTTTGTGATCGGTCAGTACGAGGAGACACTTCGGCAATTCCCCCTGCTCGTCGGCTTTATTCCAGTGATTATCGGGATGGCCGGCAATGTCGGGACCCAATCACTGACCATCGTGGTTCGTGGGCTGGCCACTCGGCGCGTCGAGGTCAAACACTTTTGGAAAGTCGTGGGCCGGGAGCTGCTGGTCGGGGTGTTACTCGGTGTCTTGTACGGGCTCGTGCTGGGGGCGATCGCCCACTTCTTGGGCCTCGAGCTCGGGAACACCACCATCCGCATGGCGCTCATAATCGGGATGTCGGTGCTGCTCGCCATGTCGATGGCGGCTTTTGTCGGCACGGCGACACCGCTGCTCTTTGCCAAGCTCAACATCGATCCCGCGGTGGCCACCGGGCCTTTCTTGACGACAACGATCGACGTGGTCGGCGTTCTCATCTACTTCAGCTTCGCCAAGGCTCTTTTGTGAACGCGGCTTTTGCGCACACCGATCGCGCGTATGTGCTCACCCGGGTCGACTACGCCGAGGCCGATCGGATCGTGACCTTCTTGTGCGACCGACTTGGGAAAATATCGGTTCGCGCCAGGGGCGCTCGAAAAAGTCACAAGCGTTTCGGCGGGGCGCTCGAGCTGTTCTCCCTGGTGGAGATATCCGTCCAAAAAGGTCGCGCCGGGCGCCTCGAGCTCACAGAAGCCCGTCTGATGGAAGACCACCGGGCCATAGGCGCCGATCTGACGCGCTTTCACAGCGCCTGCTTTGTTTTGTCCCTCACCAAAACCTTGGCTGGCGACGAAGCGGCGGCCGCCGCCTTGTTCCGCCTCCTCGATGAAGCGCTTCGAGCCCTGTGCCGGGCTTCGGGTTCTTCGTGCACGACCGTCGAACTCGGCTTCGCAGCCTCGGCGCTCGAGGTTTTGGGAACGGGGATCATCTCCGATCGATGCGCCGTTTGCGCCAGCCGCCTGCCTCCCAACCGAAGAGCCTTCTTCGAACCCGGCAGGGGCGGCGTCGTCTGCCGCGCCTGCGGAGGCGGTTCTATGATCTTGACCGCGTCGACCCTCGAGGTGCTGCGCCGATTGAGCAGCGCCTCTTTGGAGGAGCTCGCGTGTGCCTTTGTGGATGAAGACGCCGTCTCCCAGCTCGAGAGCGCCGTAAAGAGTTTCATAGAATACCACGTGGACCACGGCTCCCGCCGAGCCGGGCACCCCGCGCAAATCCGATCGAACATTGCCCGCGCGAGGCGCGACGTGTAAAATTATTGAAATCTCACCACAACTTGACAGTGTATACGCGCTCTACTATACTCCCAATGATTTTCATTACATTCGTAACAACTTGTTTTTAAAAGAACTTTTTCGACAACAGCAACGGCGCGCAAACAGCGCAGAAAGACGAGGTTTGTCGATGAAACGTTTGCCGATACTGTTGGTCCTCGCGGCTCTCGTGGTGTCCAGCACGTTGATGGGATGCCGGGACGAAAACGACCCGGCATACTGGCTCGATCAGATGCATGATCGTCCATGGCGCGAAAAGTCTCTCAAGACCCTCAACGAGATCTTCAACAAGAGGATGCAAGAAAACAACAACGACTTGCAGCACCCAAAAGTTAAAGAGCTCGTGGACCTGATGGTCCCCAAACTGGTCGAAGGCTACAAAGCGTTCGATAGGGACAAATTCAATCGTCTTGAAATCCTCAAGTTGCTCGCCCAGATGAAAGACGAGCGCGCCGTCGAGGTCTTCTTGCAGGGGCTCACCTTAGGGGACACTGCCGACGCGATGACGTTTCAGGTCTCTGCAAACGCCGTGCGCAGGCAGAAGGTAGAAGCCGCCCTCCCGAAGCTGCTCGAGGCTCACGAGAAAGCCCAAGAGTCGCGGAAAAAAAGAGGAGGCGCGCCGTTTACCAACTCGGAAAACGAGATCGAGCAGGCGTTCATCTCGGCGGCCTCTGCCATCATCGCGGCGAACCCGGACAACCCGCAAAAAGGCAAAGTCGTCGAGGCGCTCAAGACCCTAGCGGAGACCCCGGACACCCTGCAGGAGCTGCGTCTCAACATGAAGGCGCTCAAGGGGCTCGGAAAGATCGGTGACCGCTCCGCGATTCCAACCCTCATCAAGGGCATCGCCATGAAGGGGAAGCGCCAGCCCATCGGCCTGGGGACCATCGCCTTCGCCGCGCTCCAGCAGATTCACGATCGCGACGCGGTGGTGGATGCCATCATCGCGTTCGGCAAAAAAGAAGATAAGAGCTTCCTCATGTACTACCAGGAAGAGATAGAGTCGGATCCGCTGCTGCAAAACCCCAACTGGTACAAGCAGCAGGCCGTGGACTTCCTGGGCGAGCTCGCCTACCCCTCGGAAAAGGCTCTGTCCTTTCTAAATGAAGAGTTCAATCACCAACAACCCGACAAGGACGATGAGCGCGCGGCCCAGTTGCAGCTCAAGGTCAATTTCGAACCCGAAGGGTGGGCTGTTATGCGGCGCAATTGGGCCGCGGTTTCCCTGGCCCAGCTCGGCCACAAGCCGCTGCTCGAAACCGTCAAGACCCGCCTCGATACAAGCAAAAAGGGACTCCAGATTCGCCCTGAAGAGGCCGTAGGTTACGTCCGTGCCCTGGGTCTGCTTCAGTATCCGAAGGAATCCTGCGGCGTCCTCAAAGAGGTCGCGAAGGTCGCCGATGACAGCCTCAGAGACAAGACCTTCTACAACGCTTCCTTGATGTGCGGCGAAGAATTCCTGCCGGTCATGGAAAAAGAGCTCAAAAAGATCAACTGCGATAAGATCATCGAAGAGCGTTTCCCCGATGGCGCGAGCGAAGAAGAAGAGAATCAAGCCCGCAACGAATGCGGCATCATGAAGAAGCGCATCCAGGGTTACATGGATCGCATCGCATTCGGTTTAAAATGTAAAGACGACTTCGACTGCTACGCCCAAACGGTCGCCAAGCACAACGACCCGAACGTCGAGCGAGCCATCTACGCCGTTTATCGAATGGGCCGGGATAACCCCGCGATGAGGGACAAGACCGTGGCGGTCCTGACCGAAAACCTGGGCAACACATCCAAGGTCGCGTTGCAGGCCTCCATTTTCGCTCTCGACCAGATGACCCCCAAAGGCAGCGACGCACTCATCGCCGAGATCCAGCGCGTCTATAACAACTTCGCGCGTCAGTCCACGTACAAAGACAGGGCCCGGATGCTCGAAGCCTTCATCGGACACGTCCGCAACCGCGGACGCTCCTGAACGACGCGGCCGCGTCGTCCTTTCTCATTTTTCCAATCAATTCCTAAGCTTTTATCAGCGATTGCCTTCGTCGACACGGCGCAGACCTTCGAGAAGCAGCATCTCGGCTGTCACCTCTATTTCTCGCACTTGCGCGCGAACACTGGGGTTGAGCGAGAAAGACCCGTCGGTCAATTTGAGCAGCTCGAAGAACGCCTCTTCTCCGGTCTTCTCGCCCTCTTTGGCCGCGTAGATATCTCCCTTTACGAAATATATCTCCCCGCTGGCGTCGCCGCTCTTGAGCCTGAGCAGGCCGGACTTGCGCCCGTGGGCAATGATCTGAACCAGGTCGGGCAGAGACATCTCCTTGAGAGAACCCGAGACGCCCCCGGCGGCAGCATCGCCGGGCTCGCTGGCCCTTTCATCTGACCTGGCCGCCAAATATCCTTGTATCTTGGCTACGAAGATATCGATGCGCGAAGGCTTTATGATGTAGTCCTTGGCCCCGAGCTCGAAACCTCGCTCCACGTCTTGGGCGTCGGCTCGCGAGGTGTAGTAGACGAGGGGGACTCCCGCTTGACCGACCTGGGAGAGCCGGCCTTTTAGCTCGAAGCCGTCGAACGGCTCGAGCTCCACCTCTGCGATGATCAGATCGAAGGGCCCCTCGCTGAGCATCTCCAAAGCGCGATCCGCGCGCCTCGCGGTGCGGGTCTTGAACCCCCGGCTCGTCAACTGGAGGTCCAAAACGGCGCATTGCTCTGGGTCGCTGTCCACCACGAGGACCTTCTTAGCGCCGGTCAATATTTTCTGTTTAAGGGCGTTACCGGCCACCACTCCTCTAAAAAGCTCGACGAGGTGGGGGTCGAAGACGACCTCCTTTGCCTTGTCGATAATGGCAAGCGCCTCTTCGATACCCAAAACCTGTCTGTAGGGATTTCTTGAGTTCTCTGTCAGGTCCGCATACACGTCGGCCAATGCCAGAACGCGCGCGCCCAGAGGGATGTCTTTCCCCCGAAGACCGAGGGGAAAGCCCGAGCCGTCAAAACGCTCATACATGTGGCGAACGGCTTGGACGGTGGCCTCCGGAAGGGTGAGCGATTCGAACAGCCTCAAAGGAGTGTCGTATTTCTTCTCCGCCGATGACCGGTGCCCCTCCCACTCCGCGACGTTGAGCGCCGTCAGGTGGTAGGGACCGCCCTTGCCTATGTCGTGCAAGAGCGCGGACAAGACAACGCTGAACGTTTCACTTTCGGCCAGCCCGATCCGGCGGCACATCTTGTGCACGAGCTGTGAGGTCTGCACCGAATGCCCCGTGAGCTCACCGCGATCGCTCTCGAGCAACGAGAGCATGACCCTCAAGATGCCCACGGTCATTCCGTGAGTCGCTTCCATGGGGGAGGCCGCCCTTTTCGGCAGTGTCCGGGCGGCGCTCTCCTCCATCTCGCGCGGCGTGATCATGCGCTCGGAGGGGCTGCGCTCCTTGGTCAGCGACGTGACGATCTGATCTTCATCGAGCAGCTGCCGCTCGTAGACGTCCATCATCTGCTGGTACTCTGCGATACCCGCCTTATCAACGTTGGCGAACGCGTGGATGTCGCCTTTGTAGAACTTTGAGATGGCGGCCCGAATTGCCGCAGGCCGGGCCACAAAGAGCCGCACATGGCGCACTCCTGTCGTCTGCCGCGCGATCTGCTCGAGAGTGAGGTCAGAGGGGTCGCGGCAAACGAGGGACAAGGCGTTTTGGGCGGGGTCGAAGAGAATCGGGAAGAGCGTGTACTTTGTCGCGATCTTGGCCGGGAGCTTGTCCAGCACCCCCCGGGGGATGTCGGCCCTTCTCAGTTTTTCCGTAGAGACAAACCGCGTTCGATAGAGCTTGGCCAGCCCCTTGAGAAGCGCCTCCTCGCCGACAGCTCGCGACT
This sequence comes from Deltaproteobacteria bacterium, assembly GCA_011389755.1. Classification (GTDB taxonomy): domain Bacteria; phylum Myxococcota_A; class Polyangia; order JAAYKL01; family JAAYKL01; genus JAABTR01. Next base: position 19,847 of record JAABTR010000042.1, read on the forward strand.
CGATGAGCGCTTCTTCGATATCGCCTCCCCGCTCCTTCATGCATTGCAAAGCGGCGCGGCTTCCCCTCTCGTCGATCACCTTGGCCTCGAACAAGCGCCTTACGGTTTGCTTTGCGTCCTGACCCATTCTCGCGATTCTTTCTTCAACCTCCGGAGCGCTCAAGCAGGCCCCGACCCCAGCGGACACCGCCGTTCGTGAAGTGACACGCGGCGGCCGATTTTAAAAGTGTAGAACCAACTGGAGGGAATTCAACTTCGGTTTTATCGCCTTTTGGCCGACCAAAATTTCTTTTACGCGCGCCTAGGAGCGTTGCAGAAATTTCTGAGCCGCATCCATCGACGCGTTCGCCGAATCGATGACGAGCTCCATGAGCTCGTCTCCGCTGTGACGAAGCGACTCGTAATACCGCTGCCGCTCAGTACCGTGGATGACCGCAGGGAGGTAACCGGCCCGAATCAGCATCATGTTCATGACGGTCCTGCCGACCTTGCCGGACCCTTTGGCGTAGGGGAAAATCTTCATGAAGCGCAAGTGGAAACGCGCCGCTCGCGTGACCGGGTGCAGCTCCACTTCCTCCTCGATGTCGTTGAGCCAGGCGACGAGCTTGCGCAGCCCGCCGGATATCTTGGCCGGCTCCGCTATCTCGTGGAAGTACGTCCTGTGCAACGGAATGTCCTTGCGGTACCTGCCCGCCCCGCCATCTTCCACTTCCTCGACGAAGAACCGGTGGATCTCTTTGAAGCTGTCCACAGCGAATTCAAAATCGGGGTCCGCCGCGAGCTTCCTCGCGTGGTCCAGTCCGCGTCTATGGGACCTCAAAGAGGCGTACATCTGCAGGTGAGCCGCGTCGGCGACGTTCCGGACATCGAACGCTGCGTCCAGCTCCTGAGGGGTGACAACCTCTCCCTCGAGAGCACAATCATGATAGATCGTCGACAAATCGAGCTGACGCCAAAACGCCGTCACCATAGACTGACGGCTCCTATCCATCAGTCTCCTGATGACCTTTGAAGCCTCGTCCAGCTTGAGTAACGCCTCATTCGTGGCGCCAAAAAACATCGTTGCACCAAACATAATCGAGTTGACCCGCTTATCTTCGAATTTCGTCCATTGTATGAAACCAGAATCAACCAGGCAACAAAAAAGCGTGTTAATACCACAATATCGGCCGATACTCCGTCCTTTTTGCCGCTCCGGTAAGATGCTGCGGTCCCCGCCTCCCCAGCGGACCTCCCGAGTTGACAGGCCTGCCGCCAAAGATAACATCTGGCCATGAGCGTCTCTTTCCGGTCGACCCAAGCGAAATTGTCCCAGGTGTTGGGCAATTGGGCGCTCCACGGGCACAGGGGTACCATCGTAGCCCGACGCTGTTATGCGCAACAAGAGTCGTCCCTGGTGCAGTGGCCCGCGACAGTGCCCCAGCGCATCGTCAGCGCCCTGAAACGAGACGGGATAGAGCGCCCCTACAGCCATCAAGCGGCCTGCTGGCGCAGCCTGGAGGACGGCAACGCCGTGGTCGCGACGCCGACAGCCTCGGGCAAATCTCTGTGCTACAACGTCCCCGTCGCTTCTCGGCTCGCCGAGAACCCCGGCTCCAGAGCGCTGTATCTCTTTCCGACCAAGGCCCTCGCCCGGGATCAGGAAAGCACCGTGCGCGGCATCTTGTCGAACGCGGATATCCACGGGCAGGTGTTCGTCTTCGACGGCGACACCCCCTCGGGGCAGAGGCGCAAGATCCGCGCCGAGGCGTCGGTGGTCATCACCAACCCCGACATGCTCCACGCCGGCATCCTGCCCCACCACACGTCGTGGGGCGGCTTTTTCTCCGGGCTCGACCTGGTGGTCGTGGACGAACTGCACACGTACAGGGGAGTCTTCGGCGCGCACGTGGCCAACGTCCTGCGCAGACTCACCCGGATCGCCCGCTTTTATGGTTCCCGGCCACGCTTCGTCTGTTGCTCGGCCACAATATCGAACCCCCGTGAGCTGGCCGAGACGGTCGTGGGGCAGCCCTTTGAGCTCATTTCACAAAGCGGCGCTCCGAGAGGCGAGCGCAGCTGTCTCATCTACAACCCAGCGCTCGTGGACCCCGAACGAGGCCTGCGCCGCTCGAGTCTGAAAGAAGCCGCCCGGCTCACCAGGGACCTGGTCGGCGCCGGGCTTACGGTGCTCACCTTTTGCCAGAGCCGGCACGGGGTCGAGCTGGTGCTGCGCTACCTGCGCGAGCGCATCGAGCAAAGCGGGGGGCAACCACAAAGAATCCGCGGCTACAGGGGAGGATATCTCCCAACGCTCCGCAGGGAGATCGAAGGGGCTCTGCACGCAGGCGAAGTCGACGCCGTCGTGGCCACCAACGCCCTGGAGCTCGGTATCGATGTCGGCGGCCTCGACGCGGTGGTGCTGGCCGGATATCCGGGGACCATCGCGAGCTTCCATCAAAGGGCCGGACGGGCCGGGAGGCGCCTTAGACCCTCTTTGGCGGTCTTGGTGGCCAACTCCAGCCCCATCGACCAGTTTCTGTGCCAAAATGCCCAGTTTCTCTTCGACTCCTCGCCCGAACGCGCCCTCGTGGAACCAAACAACCTCGAGATATTGCTGTCTCACCTGCGCTGCGCCACGTTCGAGTTGCCGCTTTCGGCCAATGAACGCTACGGCGATTTAACGATAGAGGACACCGATCAGATCGCACGACACCTCATGGAGCGGGGCGACTGCCATCAAAAGCAGGGCAGAACCTACTACATCGGCGAGGGCTACCCGGCCTCTGAGGTCAGCTTGCGCAGCGTGGGCCTCGACAAATTCGTGGTGGTCGACGTCCAGACGGGCGAGCCGCTGTCGGAGGTCGACCCCCGCGTGGCGCGACACGAGCTCTACCCGAGGGCCATCTACCAGCACGAGGCCGAGGTGTACCTCGTCGAGTCCCTCGACCTGGAAAACCGCGTCGCTCGGGTCCGGACCACCGAGCCCACGCACTACACCCGGGTCATCGCCCGAAGCGAAGTGGAGATCGTCGAGACCGTCTGCTCCCGTGATCAGCGCGGCTGCGTCGTCGAGACCGGAGACGTCACGGTGACCGAATCGATTACCGGCTTTAAAAAGATCCGCTTTCGCACCCACGAAAACCTCGGCCATGGGGAGGTCGAGATGCCACGTGAGACCATGGAAACCGAGGCCACCTGGTGCACCGTCAAGCCGCGGCTCCTCGAGACCCTCGAAGAGACCTCGACCGAGAGTCTGCTCCGAGCCCTCGACGGGCTCGCCGCGGCCATGCACCACGTGGCTGCTTTGCATTTGATGTGCGATCCTCGAGACCTCTCGTCTCTCGTTCGCAATGACTCCTCGGAAAAGGGTCGCATCGAGCCGTCGATCTTCTTCTGGGACGCCTACCCCGGCGGAGTGGGATTGGCCTCTCGCCTTTACGAAGACTTTTTCGTCATTTTGGCGGGCACGCAGCGTCTTGTGGCCGATTGCGCTTGCCAGAGCGGGTGTCCTTCCTGTATCGGTCCGGTCTTTGCGGACACGACGCGGCATGTCAAAGATCTCGTAATGAGCCTGGCCCGTGGATTGCGCGGCCCTCACACGGTGGCCCCCTGATGTCCAGACTCAAAAAAAGGCTCGCCCGCCACGTCGAGAAAGCGACAAAGGCGGCGCTGGAGACAAAACCGGCTTCCAATCTCGAAGGCGAAGAGGTGATCACCGAGCTGGGTCCCGTGTTTTGCCGAACCCTGCGCTTCGACCCCGCCTATCAGCACGGCGATACAAAGGTCACAGACTTTTTGTCGGTAGGCGCCGCGCTGCCGGTGCTCGCCGGCCAATCGGCCCCAACCGATCTGTGCCCGAGAGGGGCTGTCTTTCTCGACACCGAGACCACGGGCCTCGCCGGAGGAACCGGGACGATGCCTTTTTTGACGGGGCTCGCGTGGTTCGAACAAAGCGGCTGCCTGCGCGTGGAGCAATACTTGAGCCGCCACCCCGCCGAAGAACCGGCTCAGCTTCTCCTTGTAGCCAAGGCGCTGTCCCGAGCCGATTTCTTGGTGACCTTCAACGGCAAGGCCTTTGACGTGCCGCTCCTCAACACGCGCTTCATCCTGAATAGACAGAAGAACCCGGGCTACGCCCTCCCCCACTATGACTTGCTCCTCATCGCGCGGAGGATCTTCAAACGGCGCCTGGACAACTGCAAGCTGACCACCCTCGAGTCAACTGTCTTAAATTTCCATCGAGTCGGAGATATCCCGGGGGCAGAGATCCCCGCGGCGTACGCCGCCTTCTTGAGGGGTGGACCTGTGGAACCCATGGCGCGGATCCTCGAGCACAACGCCCTGGATCTCGCGGCGCTGGCGGCCCTGGCCGCAGTGCTGGAGCAGATGTACAACGAACCGGAGACCGTCGAGCACGTGCTCGATCACCTCGGGCTCGCCCGCGCGGCCCTGACCGCGGGACGAGATAGCGCGGCCCATCTCCATCTCACTCGGGCCGGAGGCAGCGCTTGCGACGACACCAGTGTGGAGGCGCAGCTTATGTCCGCGCGGGCCGCCGCGCGAGCAGGGGACTGGACCGTCGCCTCAGCTCATTGGCTCGAGGCTCTCAAGCGACGTCCTGGCAACGCGGCGGCGCATCTGAGCCTGGCCAAGTATTTCGAGCACAAAACCCGAAGCTTCGCCCGCGCTCTCGAGCACGCCCCACACACGGCCGGCCTCGAAGGCGAAGGCGGCTCGGCTAAGCGCGTCGAGCGCCTGCTGCGAAAACTCTCAAAGGACGACAAGACATGAATCGAGAAACCCCCATGCCCCGCGCCGTTTGGATCGGCCTTTCATCTCTCGGCATCTGGCTGACCCTCCTGGGGTGTGGTTCTTCAAGGCACCCCGAGAGTTATTCGGCGCCGGACGTCGACGTGTTGACCCAGGCCTCGGCCGCAGCGACCCTGAACATCGCCCATCCCCCTCCCGGCGATGCCGAAGAGCGCGCGCCCGAGCCGGTTTCGCCGCCACCTCAAAGCTCGAGCCACGCGGGCGTTCCACCCGAGATCTTGAGGTTCTCATGGCGCCCGACCAAGGCCCCGGCCGGCCCCTACAGCTTCAAAGAGGCTGCAGATAGGCACGCCTTGGTCATCTTCCCCGGCGCCCAAAACCAGGAGCACCTCACGGTGATCGTCGGTTTCCACGGACAACCCAAGAGGGGCAAACCACCTCGCGAGTACGCGTTCGAGCCCACCGTCATCGACACCGCGTCGCGAGCTATCGCCCAAGGGGCCGCTCCCCCTGCCGTCTTGGTGCTTCCCACGTTCAAGTTTCGAGGACGAAACTGGCCGGGTTTCGACGCGAAGGCCTTTCGGGCCGAGATCGAGCGGATCCTGGCAAACAAGGGCATGACGCCCACCAGGTGGCTGGTCTTCGGCCACTCGGGCGCCGCGGGCTGCGGGGGACGTGGCCTCAACGAGGTTGACGGCATGCGCCCCGACGCCGTGGGATTCTTTGACACGTGCTTGGGTCTTGGGTGGTCCAGGCAGCTCCAGGCTCTGCGCACCCTCAAGATACCCTCGGTGAGCATCCACTCCGTAGAGACCGCCGGGTTTCGGCCCAGGCAACGGCCGGAGTACCAACACCTGTTCGACTTCGGTCGCGCGTACGAGCCCGCCGGTCTCTCCCCGGTTTCTTGTCCAAGCGAGACTCCCGGCGCGAAGCTGCGGGAGCAAAATTTTCGATGCGCTGCTTCAAAAGACGGCTTCGCCGAAGGCTACGTTGTGGACTCGGGCACCGGCAAAGAAGCCCACGAAGCGCTCTTGCCCCTGGCGCTGCAGTACTTTCTCGAGCGCTTCGCCAGCCCCTAGGGTGTTGTTTCGCCAGAGTCTTTTGCCAGCTGCTCGAGCAGCTCCGTGTCCACCTCCCCCGAGCCGAACCCCAAGTCGTCCAAAGACACCGGCGTCCCCGGTTTCGCTGGGCGCCGCGGTGGCGAGAGCTTCCGGCTCACGCCCAGATGCTGCAGCACGAACGCCACGCCCTCCCGGTGGGACTGAGACAAGGTCCAAACCACGTCTTTTTGGGGGAGCCAGAAGCGATGGGTCACAGGGTCGGCGAGCGAACCGTCCCCAACCAACTCCGCCTCCTCAGGCGTCCCGAACCGCCGGCTCAGCTCCTGTGCGAGACCGGCCTCCATTTTCTTCGGGACCACGATCTCGGCTCTTGCCAGGAGCCCGTCGACGAGGTCGGCTTTGAGCCGTATCGAGGTCGAGGGATCACCGGCGAGGGTCCCCCTACGCGTGCACCGCTCCACCCGGTGTCCCTCGGAGAAGCGCACCTCGATGCGCTTCTCTTCGATGTCCACGACGGACAACTCGATGCTCTCCTCGCAAGCCAGCGCTCCCCCGCTTTCTTCCATCAGCTCGGGCAAAACCTTTTCCAACGCGTCTTTCGCCTGCCCAAGCGGCACGCGCTCCCAGACGAGGCGCTGCGAGGTGTCGGCGTCTTCTTGCCCCGGGCTCGGACCTCCGTCGCAACGAGAGCACGACGTCAGGCTGTTACAAAAGGCGATCGCGACCGCCGCGGCAAAACATCTCCCCAACAATCCGATTTTTTTGGATTTTCTCTCCGGCGACCGCCGGCAATTTCTAGAGACCGAAATCGATGATGACGACCCCGCGGTCGCCGTCTTCCTCTTCGTCGAAGAAAGGATCGTAAAGCTCGTCGATGGTCGGCCGCTCGATATACAGCTCGTCCCGTCGCTCGCGCTTGCGCTCCTTTTCTCTTTTTCGGATCTCCTCGATGATGTACGCAGGCAACATTTCTTTTTCCTTACACACCCGACGCCGATTTGAAAGCCAGCCACTGTACTTTGTGGCGGTTTGTCGGCTATTATTATTGTAACCTGCTGGAATAACGACGTCAATTGCGAGTTACCTTCGTCTTCGCCCAATGGGTGTATGTTATTTATTTTGTTTGGTTTTTTATTCACTGTTGCACCTGAGGACTTGACAATCCTTTGAAGCGAGGATAAACGACCTTCTTTGTCGCAGCCTGCGGCTTGGTTTGAAGTATAAATAGGGAGGTCGATGATGTACATTCACAAGCGCCGTCATGTCAAAAAGAGCCGAAATCGCTGCGCGCGCAAGAACGCCGGTCTGAAGGCGAAAAACCGCAGGCGCAAGCTGCGGGTTTCCGGCCTTAAGCACTAGCTCAAGCACTGCGAAAGTTTACCTGCATTTTCTCGTACCCGGTGATCCATGATCTCTGGGTATTGATGTTTATTCCGCGTTCCTGACGGAGCGCGCGGCCCCCACTTCGCCTCTCTCTTCACGCTCCCTGATGACGACGCGTCGCCCCTCGACCCGCAGCGCGGGCAGGATGACGAAGGTGGCCACCGCGCTGAGCACCATCGTCAAAGCCACGAGCAGACCAAATCGCCTCATCGGGACCATGTCCGACAAGGCCATCACCGAGAAGCCCGCGGCGACCTGGATCGCGTTAGACGCGATGGCCGGGCCTGAGTTGGCCGCCGTCCGAGCCAGGCTCTCGCCTTTTTTTCTCCTGCGCCACATAAAGTGAATGGCGTAGTCCACCCCAATCCCCAGGGCGATGGCCGCTATCATGCTCGTGGACACGTCAATCGGAATGTGCGCCGCGCCCATGACACCGACGGACACCAGCAGCATCATCAGAGTCGGCACGATGCCCTTGAGGGCGGTTCGAAAAGACCGGAACGTGACCGACATAATGACAATGATGATTAGCAGCGCCACCAACATGGACCGCAGCTGGTTGGAGATCGTGCTTTTACCAAACGCGACATTGATCACCGGCTGTCCCGTCACCCAGGCCCGAACGTCCGTCCCCTTCGTGCCGGTGGCCTCAAACGCATAGGCACGCGCTTTTAAGTCTGTGAGCGCCCACGCGATATCTTCTTTGAGCACAGCGCTCGGGCTCTCGACGCCGGCAGCCGCCAAAACCTCTGGCGCAAGCCTCGCGGCGAA
>JAABTR010000043.1 GCA_011389755.1 Deltaproteobacteria bacterium
ATATCTTCTTTGAGCACAGCGCTCGGGCTCTCGACGCCGGCAGCCGCCAAAACCTCTGGCGCAAGCCTCGCGGCGAAAACGTTCGCGCGCGCCGATTCCAGACCTGCGGCCAGGGCCTCCTGCGTGAGCTTCGCGCCCTCGGGGTCCCGCCGGGTTGTCGCCGGCAGCCCGGATGCCAACATGCCGCGCGCCTCTTCTTCGAAGACCCCTTTTTGGACCGCGGTCGTCGCCAGGGGCATCAAGAGCTCCACCCTTCTTCGCCATTCGCTTTGCTGCTCCTGGGTCGCGTCTTTTCCGGGCGTCTCGAAAGGCGCGGCGTCGGACACCAAGTGCTCTGTCAGGACTTTTCGGACCGCTTCTGAAAGGTCCTCGCCGGGCTCGAGACGGGACTGGTCAATGGATCTTTCAAGCACCGCCAGCATGCGCTCTCTCTGCCCGGGCTCGGTCATTTGACCGTCTCGCATGCGAACGATGCGCGCCACGCGGTCGGCGATGTCACGAGCGATGGTCAGCCTCGCGCCCTTGGCCTCACCCTGCGGCAAGGCGGCCACAACCTTTACGATCAGCTTCTTGGGGATGTTCTCCTCGATGAACTGTTCGAGCTCATCCGCTATCTGGGTCACCCGAGCAGGGGTCGTCTCCGCGATGCGGATCTGGATCAAGGCCGCGTCCTTGTGCGGAGATATCACCTGCTCGATAGCGGCGGCGCCCTCGAGGAAAGGGTACAAGGATCGGGTTTTTTCCTTGTTCGTGGGCAGATCCGCCCGTCCTCCCATAGCCCTCGACATCATCACGAGGGGATCGATGATCGAGCTGACCTGCTCGACCTCCGGCATCCCACGGGTCATCTCGACGATTTTTCGCAGCTGAGCCAGAACGAACGGCGAGCGCATGTCTCCTTCGAAATAAACCTGGAGATACGTGGACCCACCGAAATTTCGCGCCAGAAAGTCGTTCGCTCGATCGGGCTCGGATCCCTTCGCGAAGAACGTCTTGAGCGTCGCGTCCGGAGCGATCCTAAAGACGCCGACCCCACCCAGCAATGCGATCGCCAGCGCTACGGCGAGGACCGATTTGGGATGCTGCGCGGAAAATCCGCCAAGGCGCTCCAAAGAGCGTCCCAAGGTGGAGGCTCGGACCGGTCTGGGGACTCGGCGGGCAAAAGACAGCACCGCAGGAATGAAGGTCAAAGATAGTATCGCCGCCAAGCCGACTCCGAGCGCCGCGTGCAAGCCGAACTCGCGCATGGGTTCCACATCCATAACCAGGAACGACAAGAACCCCGCCGCGGTTGTCAGCGCGGAGGCCATCACCGGATGACCCACCTCGCGCAGAGCCTCGACGATTCGGCCCGGGACATCCGGAGCCACTCCCCTGTAATACGCGGCGATGACGTGGAGCCCGAAGGCGCCACCGATTGAGACGAGGAGGGTCGGCAGCGACGAGCCCACCACGGTGACCCCCTCTCCCCGCACCGCGAACGACGTCATGAGCCATAAAAGGGCGATCCCGACCACGCTGAGCGCCAACAAAACCCCCATGGGGCGGCGCAACAAAATATATGTGACGAGGAGCACCACGGCGGCAACCAAGGGAGTCAACCGCAAGATGTCCCGCTTGGTGCCTCCCGCCACATAGAGCCTGACGAAGGGGGCACCAGCGAAGTAGAGCTTCGACTCGTCGAAAAAGGCGCGGGACTTGTTCTTGATGTCGGACGCGACGTGCAGAGGCGGACGAGATCCTCCCAGAAAACAAAGGATCATCGCCGCATCGCCATCCTCGGCGACGAGGTTACCCACCGCGTTTTCGTTGGCCAGGACCTTCTTTTTAAGCTCTTCGAGGGCCTTGGCGTCGTCCGGCACGACATCCACCAGGGGCTCGATCACGAGCCCGAAGGGGCTGGGACGGGGATCCGGGACCTCGGTGAAAGACAAGACGTCGAAGACGCCCTCCACGCCGGCGAGCTCACGAGTCAAGGCCCTCACACCGCGGAGCTTGGGTGCTGTAAACAGATCGGGATCTTCGAGGCCCACAATGGCCACGTCGAGCCCCCCGAAGCGCGCGTTGACGCGGCGAAACAGCGCCACGTCCGGATCGTTTTGGGGCAAGAACTGCATGACATCGTCGTCTGCTCGCAGATCGAAGATGAAGACCGCGCTCGCTGCCGTGATCGCAAGGACAACGGCAAAAACGATGAGACGCCACCTGATGACCGCCTGGGCGAAAAGCTCCAAAAGCTTCACCTCCTCGAAGCATCATTTGCGGGCCTCATCCTACACGCTCGGCGAGGCGTTAAACAACAACATCACTTAATAAAAGACAAGGGGGGTCAGCGAAGCCGCCCCATGGCGATCCGGCGGATCGCCAGCTCGGTCTTCATGTCCACGATGGTGCCGTCATCGCACATCGCCAGGGCCTCGCTTAGGGTCACCCATCGCACCACGGCTCCCAGCTCAGCAGTGGAACCATCGCCTTGGGGGACTTCCCGTCGCTCCACATCGACGACGTGAGCCTCCACAAAGAAGAGCCGCTCCGGGAGCGTGCCGGCGGTG